>CADBXH010000018.1 GCA_902798605.1 uncultured Ruminococcus sp.
TGAATTTTGTGTATTATTCTTTCGCTTTTCCTTAAGTTGACGACATTGCTTTTTAAGGGAAATGTCACGAAGTGACAAAAGGATTGCCGACGTGCTAAGGTTGCCGTTTTCGCCAGAAAAAGCTGTCATTTTGCCTGCAAAATGACTGAGGGGGCGTCATTTCCGTTAACGCCCCGTTTTATAAAACAAAGCACTATCGGAAGCGTAACCCCCTCCGTCACGCCGCTTAGGCGGCGCGCCACCTCCCCCGTAACAAGTGACGGGGGAGGCTTTAAATAACTCTAAACTCTTAACTCATAACTCTTAACTATATTATTATACAAATCAATCCGTTACAGCCGTCGTTGATTATCTTGCGTATGGTGTCGCCTATTTTTCTTCTGGCGTCATCGGGCATACGGTATAGCTTGTTGCACAGCCCCTCGTTGACGAGCTCGTGCACCGACTTGCCGAAGATATTGCTCTCCCAGATCTTTTCGGGGTCCTCCTCGAACTCCTTGAGCAGATACGACACAAGCTCCTCGGACTGCTGCTCCGAGCCGACTATCGGCGTGACCTCGGTCTGGGTCTCGATCTTCATCATATGGATAGACGGCGCGCTCGCCTTTAGCTTGATACCGTACTTGCCGCTCTGCTTGATGATCTGCGGCGGGTCGAGCGTGAGCTGGTCTATTGTGGGCATAACGATGCCGTAGCCCGTCTCCTCAACCTGCTCATACGCCTTGGCTATCTTGTCAAACTCCTGCTGCTTCGCGCTGAGCTCGCCGAGGGTTTTCATAAGGGCACATTCGTCGGTTATCTCAAGCCCCGTCTGCTCCGAGAGCACCTTGTAAAACAAGCCGGGGTCTATGCCTACGCGCACGTTCGCGCTGCCGAAGCCCAAATCGAGCGATTCAAGGCTCGCGCCGGTGATGTACTCGTTTTGCCCGAGCTGACCGATAGCGTCGTTTATGGAGCGTATCTTCTCTATCCCCTGCGCCGAGGTTTTTATCGTGTCAAAAATCGCGGATTTTACCGGGTGGTCGGGGTCGAGCGCAACTACCCACCGCGGGATATCGACCTTGATCTCCCTGACCGGGAACTCAAACAGGAGCTGCGCGAGTATCCGTTTTATCTCGTTTTCGCTGAGCTCCATACAGCTCACGGGCAGGACGGGGACCTGATACTCGGCTGACATACTCTCCGCAAGCTCAACAGCGCTGTTCGCGCTTGGGTCAACGGTGTTGAGCAGCACGATGAACGGCTTGTTTATAGCCTTCAGCTCATTTATTACCCTGCGCTCGCTGTCGAGGTAATCCTCGCGCGGTATCTCACTGAAGCTGCCGTCGGTGGTGATGACGAGCCCGATGGACGAATGGTCGGTGATGACCTTTTTTGTGCCGATCTCCGCCGCCTGTTCAAACGGCAGCTCATCGTCCGACCACGGGGTCTTGACCATCCGCGGAGCGTCCTCCTCGCTGTGGCCGAGCGCGCTGTCTACGATGTATCCCACGCAGTCGATCATTCTTACCTTGAAGCTCGTGTTGTTCCCCAAGTCGACCTCGACCGATTCCTCGGGGATAAATTTGGGCTCGGTCGTCATTATCGTCTTGCCCGCCGAGGACTGCGGAAGCTCGTCAACGGTGCGGCGGTAAACGCTCTCGTCCGAGATATTTGGCAGCACGAGCGAGTCCATAAACCGCTTTATAAAGGTCGATTTTCCCGTGCGGACGGGACCCACAACGCCGATGTACACATCGCCGTCGGTGCGGCGGGAGATGTCCTGATAAACGTTTCTTTCTTCCATTGTACCGCCTCCTTAAGCCTTTGGTATCAGCAGCATTTGAGCGCTGTCGAGCGTTATGTCTGTCAGCGAATTTTCATCAAGGAGCGGCTTTAGCCCCGTGTTGTGAGCCTTTGCGATCTCCCATAGGTTCTCGCCTTGCGAAGCGTAGTAGAGAGTCAGCGCGCAGTTGTCGCCGGCTATGGGCTTATCCTCGAGCACTTCGACCCCCGACACCGCCTTGGTGACTTCGTTTTTGACCGCTCCGCCCGTGATTTTGAGCTCGCAGCGGATCTCGGCGGTGCTGTCGTCCGAAAGGCGGAAGCTTATCCCCGCGACCTTTGCGCAGGGGAATATCATATCGTTGCAGCCCTTTGAATTTTCGGGCGTGTGAGTGTAGTCGTACGACCGCTCGATGAATATCGGGAAGTTATCGCCGTCAAGCGCGATAACGCAGATATTTATCTTTCCGCTGACGTTCACGCCGCCGTCGCCGGGCTTTAGGTCGAGCGTCACGCTGTCGGGGTAGATGTCGAGTATTTTTGAGATCTTGCCGTCATCGAGCGAGGCGGTCAGCTTCTCGATATAACTTTCGGAGACCTCGTTTATCTCGCCTACGCTTTTTAAGTTTTCAAACTGCGGCACGGTGTTGAACTCGGTCGAATACGCGTCCGTGATTATCTCTTTATCGCCGATCTGATAACCCTCGGCTGTCAGGCATAGCTTGCAGTCAAAAGCCACAGCGGGCTTGTCGGACAGCATATCGTTTTTGAGGCGGATATCGCAGCTCAAAACGGAACAGTCGATGATGTTGCGCGTGTTCTCGTCTATCCCCTCGCAGTCAACGATGCGGCTGAACGGCAGGATATAATCGAGCTTGGCGGTCTCGCCGCTCTCAACGTCAGTTAAATAAAACAGCCTCAAATTAAGCTCGCCGCTTATCATCAGCTTGCCCGCGACCGCCTTGATGTCGGTGACGGACGGCGTTACCGATGAATACAAAACGCAGTCGATCCGCGGCTTATCGGAGACTGAGATCTCCTCGCTGACGTTGAACTGCTCCTGGCAAAACGCCGTGAGGTCGGCGATGCTCTTGTCCTCGGTGAGCAGCTCAAGCGAGCCGTCCGCAGGCGTAAAGAGCGTTGTCTTTTGCGGAGAAAGCACCGTGACATAAAGCGAAAAAGCTCCGTGGATCACGAGCTTGCGCGGACTGAGCGCGCGGCAGTTTATGTATTCGGGTTTTGTTTTTGTGAGTACGGCGTGGTTTTCGGATATATCGCGGACAGAAAAGCTCTGCGAAAAATCAACGCTGTGCTCGCAACAGCGGATCGTTTTGTTGACGCTCTCGACATAGAGCACGTTGATCAGGCAGCAGCCGTCGACCCTGAGCTGGCCGCCCGAGACGGATTTGGACTGTATTTTGGGCACAAGCGAGCATTTTAAGATCTTTTCGATATCCGGACAATAATCGGGCAGGGTGATATCCGCGTCGGCAAGCTGTTCGGCGACCGTGTCGAGCACCGTGACAGGCAGACGGAAGGATCGGCTATCCGAGTTAAGTTCCATATTTATCTCTCCTTTTCGGTTTATGTAATAAGTATACGGCGCACGGAGAGAAAATATGACATATTAGTGTTAAGAGTTGAGAGTTGAATTTATAGAATAGTTTGATAGAGAATTTAAAGGCTCCCCCAACACTTGTTTTGGGGGAGCTGGCATTTTGCTTGCAAAATGACTGAGGGGGCGGAGCAGGTGTTTACACCACGTTTTCCATCACATTATCATACCTCGCGCTAATTCATACGCAGCCCCCTCCGCCGCCTTAGGGCGGCACCTCCCCCGTAACAAGTGACGGGGGAGGCTTTAAACTTTGAACAAAAAATAGCGGCAGCCGTGATGACTGCCGCTACTGTTAATCGTTAATTATCAACCGCCGCCTTTTGGATAGCGGCGGCATCGAGGATATCGCACTTGTTATCTGAATTATAGTCGCCGAATTTTCTTTGCGTCGGGGTTAATTTCAGCTTATTTACGGCATATTTTTGGATAATACCCGCGTCAATGACGTCGACCGTATGATCGTTATTCAGGTCGCCGACATATTTAATATAGCTTTTATACCAATAGCCGTCAATGTTCCCGCGGTCTTTCAGGTTTTGATACAGCGCTTCGCTGTCAAACATACCGTTTTTATAAGCCTCGCGGAACTCGGTCATTTCACCATCGGCAAGAATAAAATAGTAACCCGGTGTGTATTCCTCGGGGCAAAACAGCGCATACTTCCCGAAAAAGTAATACTCAACGACCTCCGGGCCGCCCATCGCGCCTTGGTAACTACACAAGAGCGTAAACCCGCTTCCGTCGGGGTTTTGAGCCGTGCACAAATAGAAAAATGTACGCCTGATCCCGCTCGTATCGTTAAACGCATAAACGGTCTCGCCGTTTTCCTCATAGATGTCAAAATCGGGCATATCGATCGACAGAGAAGTGTCTATCCTCGGTATCGCAGGTACGGCGGCGTTCGCCGAGGATATTCCCGCACCGATGAGTAAAAATGCCGATAACAAAATACAAATTAGCCTTTTCATAACTGTTCGCCTCCTTAAAAAATCATATCCAATAATCGCTTGAATCGCCGATCACAACCGTGCCCCGCGCGATGACCGCGCCCTGTGAATTATAAAAAACTACCGTGTACGCCTTGCCGGCAGTCAGCTTCAAATACTTTATATACGTCAGGCGGGTCTCGTTATACTCTTCTTCCTCGTATTCGTACTTCATTGCTCTGCCCTTGCTGACCGTGCCGTTTTCGTCCTCGATCCTGCAATAAACACTGCCCTGAGCCGCCTCTGACTCAACATTCGCCATAAAACAGAAGCTCAAGCTCGCCTCGCCCTGATGCTGAGATGTCGGCTTAGGAGCGGGTTTTTGAGTTTCCTGCGCCTCAGTCCCGGGAGCGTCTGTCCGCGCTTCGGTTTTTGGGGGCTCGGACGGCTTTTGTATAACTTTATTTTCAGGCTTTGTGCTGTTCGGAGCAGATGGATCATCGCTTTTGTTTTTCGGATCGGTGGTTTTCTGTTTTGGCTCAACGCTGTTTTCGGACGGCTCTGCCGCGGTCGTTGAAATTCGGGCTTCTCCGCCCGGTTTTACGGTCGGTGACGTAAACAGAGCGGTGCTGTCGGTAACAGAGGTTTGTTCAGCGATCAAATCCGCTTTTGAGGGGGAGCCGGGACTTGGTTCGGTCAAATCAACATTTTTGTTTATCCCGAATATCAGCGAAAAAATCACCGCCGCTCCTATGATAACGCACGCCGCCGCGCTTGCCGCAAAATAGTAAAACCGCTTTGGGATAACGTATTTTCTTTTTTCTTTTGGAGAATTAAGTGCGTTTTCTATCCAGCTTTCAGGCACTTCGATGTTTTTAAGGCTGTCAAAACTAAACTTATCCACGCTCAATCACCTCCGTAAATATCCTTTAACTTTTCACGCCCGCGCCTTAACCGTCCCTTGACAGCGGCTTCGTTTATTCCGAGGATCTCGGCGATCTCAGATACCTTGTACTGCTCGCAGTAGTAGAGATAAAGCACATCGCGGTACTTTTGAGGGGTTTTTAAAAGCGCCCACGATATGTCGATACTGTCCTCGGGGAAATCCGCTTTGGCTTTGCGCGCGTCCTCGAACGGCGCGAACCATCTGCTTTTACGCAAAAGGTCGGTGCACTCGTTTATCGCGATCCGGATCAGCCACGCCTTGAGGTGATCTTCATCGGCAAATATTTTTGAGCTTGTGTAGAGCTTTACAAACGTATTTTGAAAGCAGTCCTCAACATCCGCATAATTCTTTAATCGCATTATACACACGCCCGTTACGGTTTTTGAAAACTTGCGGATCGCCTGCTCATACGTTAAGCCCGCAAACAATTTTTCCGACATTTTATCACCCCTCACTAATAACACGTTTGAAAACGCGTTTTGGATACTTTTTTTAGTTGAAAATTTAAAATTTAAAGTTAAAAGTTGTAGGGGCGGACTAAAATGTCCGCCCGACAAAGCGACCTTTCCTATCAAACCGAGTTATAATTTGGAAACATACATTTCCTATCCGCGGGCGGACACACTGGTCCGCCCCTACGAATGTAACGGAAAACGGGGTATGAACGGCAAGGACAACCCCTCCGGCAGAGCGACTAAAGCCGCTCTGCCACCTCCCCTAAAGCGCTTTCGCGCGTCAGGGGAGGCTTTAAATGTTAAGGAAAACTTTGAACAAAAAATAGCGGCAGCCGCGAGGACTGCCACTACTGTAAATTCTTAATTGTTCACTTTTTATTTAATCAGAACTCATCGATCATTTCTGCCGCGAACTTCTGAATAAGCGTCGCGTCTGCAACTGTGATGATACCGTCCTTGCTTGTATCGGCAGCGAGGAGAGCGTCGCCCTCGAGTTCGATCATCTCTGCCGCGTGCTTCTGAACAAGAGTAGCGTCCGCGACCGTGATAACGCCGTTGCCGTCAACGTCGCCGAGCATTACGTTATTGCCCGCGATCACGGTGTTCCTTGTAACGGTAACGCCCGATACGGTCTGTGCCGTGCCGTTGTCAACGGGATATTTATTGGTTCCGTTGCTCCTTACGCCGAGCACCTTGACATCAAAGTTAGTCGTTGTTGTACCCGAACTGAGCACCTTGAAGGTAGCCTTTACAAAATCCTTCTCGGTCGAGAAATTCGCAAAGTTGAGCGTTGTAAAGTTGCCCTTTACAAGACCGGCTGACGGCTCGTCATAAGCAAAGCCGTCAACGTTGGGCATTGAAGCCGAAACAAATTTGAGCTTAGAGGTGTCGTAGCTGAGCTCCCACATAGAATTCATAAGAGGAGCGGTAGACTTGAGCTTGTAATCAACGGTGATGTACTGCTCGCCGTTAGAGTTTGTGAAGGTCTTGCTCGGGAAGTAGTTTGAGTTCGCTGTGATCGTGAGCGGATCGCCTACGGGAGTGGGATCGTCGCCGGGGATAGGATCAACAACAGATGTATTACCAATGCGAGCGAGAGGTGATGTGATAACATCCTCGTCCTCTTTTTCCTTTGAGGTACTCGCGTCGGCCGAATACGAGCCCTTTACGTTGTCGAGCATAGTGTCGTCAAACGGGATACAGTCAAGGCCTGACTCGCCGCGGGTAGCAACGAGCATTGCGCCGATACCGTTGTTCTTGATATAGTTAGCGTCGATGCCGAGGGTAGCAAGCGGGATCTGGATCTCATAGAATGAGTCGTAAGTGGTCTTGTGAGTTCTCTTTCCGCCGCTGTAGGTCTTGTAGTCTACCCAGTCGGAGTCGTCGCTGTAGACGTCGTTTGTGCTGTTTGAGCCGTTAAGGCCGTAGATGTGGCTGCAGATGTTTGTCTCTGCCATCTTGTAGGAAATACCGTTCTTAGAGAATTCCTTACAGCCTGTTGTGTAGTTGGTGTTGCCCTGAGCGTCAACAGCGCTGAACATAGCCGGTACGCCGTTTCCGGGCTTGCCGCTCATATAAAGCAGACGGTCAACGTGCTGGTCAAACTTAACGCCCATCTTCTGTCCCCAGATGGGGTTGCCGTCGGTGTTTTTGTTTGACATAGAAACGCTTGAAGGGTCAACGCTGAGCGCGAGGATAAGCGGAACGTCAAGCACGCGTCCGCCGTCAGAGAGAGGACCGTCGCCTTCTCTGTCAGCCCATGTGTCAGTGGTGTTTACCATCTGCCAGCCTACATAGAGGTTTGAGCTGTCCCAAGCGGCAAACAGAGCGTATGTATCGAGCACGCAGTTTTCGTGGCCGCCCTTCCAGTGGTTGGCAACGTCCCAAGCAGCGCCCTGTGCAATAAGCATACTATCGTCCCAATCGGCAGCGCTTCCGTCGATCGTGATAGTCTTTTGTACGCCTGCCTTATTGTTGGGGTTGGTCGCGTAATAAGAAGGCGCGAGTGTTCCTGTTGAAGCGAAAGCCGTTACCGAAAACAAGGAAACAAGCAGTGCGGCAACAAGAATAATACTTGTGATTTTTTTTGACATTCTCATCGTTAATCAGTCCTCCTAATTCTTATGACGGATGTTATCCGCATATTTCCAACCTTATTATATCTGGCTTTATTTGAAAACTCAACCTAAAAAACGACACTATTTACTTTTTGGCACTTTGCACATTTATGGGGCGGCGGATCTGGTGGAAATTGCCAAAGCTAAGCGCAAATATAAAGGCTCCCCTGACGTGCGTAAGCACTTTAGGGGAGCTGGCAGAGCGGCTTTAGACGCTCTGCCTGAGGGGTCGTCCCTGCCGTTAACGCCCCGTTATCCGTTACAACACCAAAACTCGCACTTTTGGAAACGCAGACCCCTCCGTCAGCAGAGCTGACACCTTTTTCTGGCGAAAACGGCAACCTTAGCACGTCGGCAAACCTTTTGTCACTTCGTGACATTTCCCTTAAAAAGGGAATCGCCTTTTGGGCTTCGCCCATTTCCCCTGACAGGCAATGTCGTCAACTTAAGAAATAATCGCATACTTTTCCTTGCCATTGTAGGGGAGCACCCGCGTGTGCTCCCGAGGGCGTTCAATCATACTTTGCCGATATGAACTTCGGGTTTTCTATAAGTATTACCTTCATAAGCTACCTCCTGATACAACTTAAGCTGACTATTATTAGCGCGGCTGCCGCGACAACCAACACCCACTTCGGCGGCAACAGCGACGCTACAAGCAAACCCGCGCCAAAGAACACCGCGGACTTTACCTTTTGTTTGCGGCATCTCATATCATCACCCTCTACCATAATACACGGCATTCGGGTTTGTGTGCTTGAATTTTTTGCCGATTTATTATAATATAGAAGCGGTGATCATATGAGAACGCTTGAAATCAAGAAAAATGACTCTAACCAGCGGCTGGACAAGTTTATGCAAAAGCATTTTAAGACTATGCCCAAGTCGATGATGTATATGTATATCCGCAAAAAGTGCGTCAAGCTCAACGGCAAAAGGTGCAAGGGCGACGAGCAGCTAAAAGAGGGCGATGTGCTGACACTTTACATCAAGGACGAGTTTTTTGAAGGCGCGGAGGAAAAGCATTACGAGTTTTTAAAGGCGCCGAAAAAGCTCGACATCGTCTATGAGGACGAGAATATTTTGCTGCTCGACAAAAAGCCGGGCGTGATAGTCCACCCCGACAAAAATTATCACTTTGACTCGCTTATAAGCCGCGTCCTGCACTACCTCTATGACAAGGGCGAGTACGACCCCGAGCAGGAGCAGGCGTTTTGCCCCGCGCTTGTCAACAGGATCGACCGCAACACGGGCGGTATAGTTATCGCCGCCAAAAACGCCGAGAGCCTGCGGATATTAAACCAAAAGATGAAGACCCGCGAGCTCGAAAAATTCTATCTCTGTCTACTGTACGGCAGGCCGAAAAAGGACGAGGACATCCTGACGGGCTACATCACAAAAAATGAGAGCAAAAACAAGGTGACTGTCCACTCAAAACCCGTTGACGGCGGCAAGGAGATAAAAACGAAGTATAAGATACTGCGCTTTGACGGCAAATACAGCCTCGCCGAGGTCGAGCTGCTGACCGGCAGGACGCACCAGATAAGGGCGCATATGGCGTACATCGGTCATCCCTTGGTCGGCGACAGCAAATATGCCAAAAACAAAAAAGCACCCGATAGTTTTAAATATCAGGCGCTTTACAGCTATAAATTAAGATTTGATTTCACCACCGACGCAGGAGTTTTAAATTACCTGAACGGAAAAGAGTTCAAGGTCAAAAACGTTCCGTTCGCAAAAAACTTTTAATACTATTTAAAGCCTCCCCCAACACTTGTTTTGGGGGAGGTGTCACGAAGTGACGGAGGGGGCTGCGCTTCCTCCTGTACGAGTTTTCGGTGATAACTAAAACCTCTCAATGATTGACTCATTTACAACCGAATTATTACCCATTGCTTTTATAAATTCATCAATATAAATACATACCGCTTCAAATTGATGGTTGATTTCTCCGTTTGTAAATCTCAAAACGGAAATACCATAGTCATTGATTGTTTTTGTTCTTTCTATATCTTTAAATCTTCCCAACTCATTATAATGCTGTGAGCCGTCAATTTCTATCGCCAGCTTTATCTCTGCACAATAAAAATCAAGAATATACTTTCCAATTACCTTTTGTCTTACAAATTTTTTCGGATAACCACGCAGAAAATCATACCACAAATGGTTTTCTTCCTTTGTAGCTTCTTTACGTAGTTTTCTTGCATTATATATTAATTCAAAGTTATACTTTTTCTTCATAATCTTTCAAAACGTGGCGGTTACGGAAAGAAACCCCCTCCGTCACCGCCAACAAGTTGTCGGTGCCACCTCCCCCGTAACAAGTGACGGGGGAGGCTGAATATTTTTCAAGCTTTTACTTTAAACACAAGAACGCGCACATCGTGCCGCGATGTCCCTTTGTCGCGCGGTGGCTCCAGAGGAGGTCGCTGTTGCAGTTGGTGCAAACGTCGCTGACGGTGATGTTATCGCTATTTACTCCTGCCGCGACGAGTATCTGACGGTTTGTTTCCAACAGATCTATCATATACTTTCCGCCGTCCTTGGGAAAGATGAACTTGCTGTTTTCCAAGCCCTCGAGCGCGTAAAAGTTATCGGCGCAGGGCTTGTCGACCTCGTAACAGCAGACCGATATCGCGGGTCCGACCGCCGCCTTTATGTCCTTGGGGTCGGTGCCGTAGAGTTCGGTCATTTTTTTTACGACCTTCTCCCCTATCCTGCCGACGGTTCCGCGCCAGCCCGCGTGAGCCAGCCCGATCGCCTTTGTCTTTGTATCTACAAAAAACAGCGGCGTGCAGTCGGCGTAGTAGGTCACGAGCGTAACGCCGGGCTCGTTGGTGATGAGCGCGTCAACGCTCTCCAAATCGCGCGGCTTGTATATGCCCACTCCCCTGTCGGCCTTGGTGACGGCGCGTACAAAGGTGTGGTGATCCTGAGCGGACGCGGTCAGGCTCTCAAAATCAAAGCCCGCGCTTTGGCAGAGTCTTTTGTAATTCTCGGTCACAGCATCGGGATCGTCGCCGCGGTTGAACGCGAGGTTCATTGAGGTGAATTCTCCCTTTGACACTCCGCCGAGACGGGTGGAAAACGCGTGATTGATGAATTTTATTTCTGATAAAGAATTATAGCTCAAATACGGAACCGACTCCGCATTGTTTAGCTTCATCACTTTTGAATTAAAAACCAATTTTAGCCTCCGATAATACTTGAAAGATCATTACAACTCTGCTATAATACTAACAGAAGGTGATTATATGAAAAACAAACTGTTCGGCAAAAACATTGTTCCCGACTGCTCATATTGCGACAACTCGATTTTTGAAAACGGAATCATCGCGTGCAAAAAGTCGAAGCACATTGAGAACAACAAGTGCAGGGCGTTCAACTACAACCCGCTTTTGAGAGTGCCGAGAAAGGTATCGCTCTACGGCAACTACACTGCCGAGGATTTTAAATTATAAGTCAAATCAATACATAAACCAAAACGCTGTATCGCGGGGTCGCCCCCGCAGGCAATCCGCCTATTTAAAAGTCATTCTTTTGCTTAAGTTTGATTAACGGCGGGTCAAAAGTTTTCATATAATTCAAAACGCTGTATCGTATGATATAGCGTTTTTTATTTTACAAACGTTTTATTATCAAACGAAGAAAAAACGGGCGGACACATAGGTCCGCCCCCTACGAAATATTCAAAACTTTTGACCCGCCGTTAACGGAAGTTTACGTACAATAAAACCTTTCCAAAGGCGGACCGGATGCAACGTCACGTTGCCGGATTTGCGGTGTCGCCGCCGCGACCTTAGCCCATCTGGAAATCCAAAATGTAGCTTTCTATCGCGATCTGGACGACTTCCTTTGCCTTTTCGGCGCCGCTGATCGACTTGATCTCGGTCTCCTTGCCCTTTTCGAGCATCTTATAAACCTGGAAGAAGTGGCGGATCTCGTCACGGCGATGATCTTCTCGTCGTTTTTATTGTCGTCGATCATCCTGAGCACGCCGATGGGCTTGCACTCAACCAAAGTCATAGGCAGGATAGTCTCGGAGCAGAGAACAAGAACGTCGATCGGGTCGCCGTCTTTTGCGTATGTACGCGGAATAAAGCCGTAGTTTGCGGGATAGTGTGTAGAGGTGAACAAAACTCTGTCGAGCTTGAGCATACCTGTCTCTTTATCCATCTCGTACTTATTTTTTCCGCCCTTGGGTATCTCGATAACAGCGTGGAATCTCTCCGCGGTAACTCTCTTCGGGTTGATGTCATGCCAAATATTCATAAATGCGTGCCTCCTTTTTTTTAGTTAAATTCGCCTTTGGCGAGTGGTGTATTCCTCTTATATCAATTATAAATAATAAACCGTATTATGTCAATGATTTATTTCTTTATATTCTCGATAATTACCTTGATTATCTGTATCAAAATCGTCGGAGCTATCGCAAGCGCGAAAATAATGCCAACCTGAACCGCGGTGATGTCCGCAACGCAGAACAGTCCATGTAATCCGGGTACGAAAATAACGAGAGAGAGCAGCAGCACTCCGAGCACGAACGCGCCGACGCTCGCCATATTCGAGCCGAAGCCGAGTTTGAAGATCGAGCTCCTTGAACGGCAGTTAAAGCCGTGGAACAGCCTTGCAAGGGTAAGGGTAGCGAACGCCATTGTGCCGGCGACCGCAGGGCTGACGGACAAACCGCAGTAAAACGCGGTGATGACCGAAACCGAGATCAGCGCGCCGAGCCCGAACATCAGTGGCGAGAACTGCTTTGTGAGTATTCCCTTGTTGGGGTCGCGCGGCTTTTGCGAGAGCAGTCCGTCCTCGGGCGGCTCCATACCGATGGCGATCGCGGGGAGCGAGTCGGTCAACAGATTGATAAACAGCAGGTGTACCGCCTCAAACGGCTGCGGAAGCGCAAAGACCGAACAGAAAAGCACGGTGATTATCGCCGCCATATTGCCCGAGAGCAGGAACAAGATTGCGTTGCTGATGTTGCGGTAAACATTACGTCCGTTGGCTACCGCCTTGATAATGGTTGCAAAGTTGTCGTCCTGCAAAATCATCGACGCGGCGTCCTTTGAGACCTCGGTGCCGGTGATGCCCATAGCTACGCCGATGTCCGCCTTCTTGAGCGCGGGAGCGTCGTTTACGCCGTCGCCGGTCATAGAGACGATGTTGCCCTTTTTCTGCCACGCCTCAACTATTCTTATCTTGTTTTCGGGAGAAACGCGCGCGTAAACAGATATTTTTTCGATTTTCTCGTCGAGCTCGTCGTCAGTCATAGCGTCAAGCTCCAAGCCCGTAACGGCAAGGTCGCCGTCGTTCATAATGCCGATCTGCTTTGCTATTGCCGAAGCGGTTATCTTGTGGTCGCCCGTTATCATAATAGGCTTGATTCCCGCGCGTATTGCGTCGGCGACAGCCTTCTTGCTCTCCTTGCGGGGAGGGTCGATCATCGAAACCAAGCCGAGGAAGGTGTAGCCGTATTCGGTCTCCTCGGTGAGCTCCTCATCGCTCTCCTTATAGGCGAAGGTCAGGACGCGCAAGCCCTGATTTGAGTATTTATTATTCTGTTCGAGAATAATTTTCTTATCCTCAGCGGTGATCGGGCGAACCTTGTCAATCTCCGCAATCTTAACGCAGCGTTCTAGGCTAGAGTCGTTCGCGCCCTTTGTGAGGACGTGCGGAACGCCGTGGATAGTGTACTTTGAGCTCATCATCTTGCGGTCGGAGTCAAACGGGACCTCTTCCTCGCGGTCGAGCGTGTCGCGGATCAACTCTTCATTGATGCCGATATTGCGCGAGGTCTCGATCAGCGCGTACTCGGTGGGGTCGCCGATGCCCTTACCGTCAACGATGCTCGAGTCGTTGTTGAGCACCATATCGTAGATCAGCATACGGTGGCAGGGATATTTCATATCAAGCTCTTCCTCGCGGATGCTCTCGCCGCCGATGAAGATCTTTTGAACGGTCATTTTATTCTGGGTGAGGGTACCCGTTTTATCGGAGCAGATGACCGACACACAGCCGAGACTTTCGACCGCCTTTAAGTCCTTGATAATGGCGTTTTCCTTTGCCATTTTCTCGGTACCCAACGTCTGGACTATCGTGACGATCGAGCCGAGCGCCTCGGGGATAGCGGCAACAGCGAGCGCCACGGCGTACATAAGCGAGTGGATTATGGTGTCAAACGCCCAGTTCCAGCCGCTCTGAGCCATTGAGAGCACGAACACCACAGCGCAGATTATCATAATGATTATCGCGAGCACGCTCGAGAACTTGTCGAGGCTCTGCTGAAGCGGAGTCTTTTTCTCCTTTGCGGAGTTCATAAGGTCAGCGATCTTGCCGATCTCGGTGTTCATTCCCGTGCCCGTCACGAGCACCAGCGCCCTGCCGTAGGTAACAAGGCTGCCCGAATAGACCATATTGGCGCGATCTGCGAGCGGAACTTCTTTGTCGATTATATCGTCGATCTTATCTACATTAGTCGATTCGCCCGTTAATGAGCTCTCGTTGACCTGCAGGGAGTAGTTGTGGATTATCCTGCCATCGGCAACTACAAGGTCGCCTGCCTCAAGCACTATGATGTCGCCCTCGACGACGTTTTTTGAATCGATCTCTATCTTTGTGCCGTCGCGGATGACCTTCGCGCTCGGCGAGGAGAGGGATTTAAGGCTTTCGAGCGATTTTTCCGCCTTTACGTGCTGGACTGTGCCGAGTATCGCGTTGAGGATTATGACCGCGAAGATAACTATAGTGCTCTCGATATTGCCCGAGAACATTGAGATTATCGCCGCGATTATCAAAATGATAACAAGCAGGTCGGCAAACTGGCTTAAAAAGACCTGCAGCACAGACTTCTTTTTGCCCTCCGCAAGCTTGTTTTCGCCGTTTTGTTCAAGCAGCTCCTTTGCCTTTTCGGAGCTGAGGCCGTCGGTCGTCACATCAAAGTGCGCCAAAGCCTCTTTAGCTGATTTTTGATACCAATTGTTCATAACGGTTCCTCTCATAGCTAAATAATAGTGTTTTATATCCTCCCCCAACACTTGTTTTGGGGGGAGCCTTTAACTTGGACTCACAAGTCCTCGTCAATTTCTTTTGAAACCTTGACCTTTTTGGGCATTTGCTTTTTTGGCTTGCTACAAAGCACCAGGATGATGCCCGCGAACGCGAGCAGAACTCCGCCCATACAGCACAGCATACACAGCAGCTCGTTCGTCATAACATAGCCGAAGATCAGCGCCGCGGCGAGCACGCCGATGCAGACCATCAAAAATATAAACCCGATTTTGAAACAAGCGTTCATTTTATTCTTCATTTTATCACCTCGTTGGCGATTTTCGCGAAATCTTCAAGACTGAGCTTTTCCGCCCTTGCGTTTGCCGGGACTCCCGCCCTTTCCAATATACCGTTTATCTCGTCCTTGCTCAGTTTAAGACCCGAGCTCAGCGAGTTTGAGATCACCTTTCTGCGCTGAGAAAACGCCGCCTTAACAACCTTAAAGAACGTTTTTTCATCGACCTCTACGGGCGGGTCCTCGCGTATGTCGAGCCGAATAACTGCCGAATCGACCTTCGGCGCGGGCATAAAGCTCCCTGCGCTTACGTAAAATTGTAAACTCGGCTCGGCGTAATAGTTGACAGACACCGTGACCGCTCCGCTCTCTCGCGAGCCGACGGGCGCGCAGATACGCTGTGCGGCTTCCTTTTGCACCATTACCGTTATCGCGGTGACGGGCAGCCTGTCCTCGAGCAGCTTCATAATCACGGGCGAGGTGATGTAGTACGGCAGGTTCGCGCAGATCACGACCTCCATACCGGGGAACTCGTCGGCGATCAGCTTGTTTAGGTCGAGCTCGAGCACGTCGGCGTTTATCACCTTTACATTACCGTACTCCGCGAGGGTCTCGTCGAGCACTGGCAGAAGCCGCTTGTCGAGCTCAATGGCGACGACCTTGTCCGCGAGCTTGCACAGCTCGTTAGTCAGCACGCCGATACCGGGGCCGACCTCGATAACTCCCACGCCCTCACCTGCTCCGGACAGCTCAGCCATCCGCGGGCAGACAGAGGGGTTGATCAAAAAGTTCTGCCCCAACGCCTTTGAGAAGGTAAACCCGTGGCGGTGTAAAATATCTTTGATTGTACCGATGTCTGATAGTTTGTTCATAAATTAATTCGTTTCCTATTTTTTCTTAATGCCTCCCCCAACACTTGTTTTGGGGGAGGTGCCGCCCTAAGGCGGCGGAGGGGGCTGCGTTTCCGATAGCGCGAGTTTTCCTTTGAAAACGTGGTGTAAACACACGCTCCGCCCCCTCAGTCAGAGCGTCTTGCGCCGCTCTGCCAGCTCCCCCAAAGCTAAAGCGTTGGGGGAGCCTTTAAAGACTCTTAACTCATAACTTCCTAAGCCCTTTCGGGTACTTGTTTTTTAGTCTGCCGTTTGACGCCTTGCCAAAGCCGAGGGTGATGCCGTTCACGCACACGGCGCAGTAGCCCTTTATGGTGTTCAGCACGGCGATCTCTTCCCCGTGAAGGTATGCTTTTATCTCGGCGCTGTTGACGTCAAAATCAACGCTTTGCGCGCACTGTTCCGCCTTGGCGGCAGCGAACGCGCTGTGGTGGGGCTCGATGCGGTTTTTTAAGACCTCGCCCAAAACCACGCCTGCCCTGAGTATCGGCAAACCGCGCAAATCTATATCATAATTCTTTGGGAGAATTATTATTTTGTTGTTCTTTATCTCGATATTCTCCCCGAACGGTCGGTTTTTGAAAACCGAATCGTAAAAATCCAAAGCCCTTTGGTCGGGGGTGTTTTTGTTCGGAAGCGGCTCGGTTTTAAGGGCCTGTCCGCTTTTTCTGAGGCGAGCGGCAAAGTGACCCTCGCCGCCGTCCATAGGGAATATCCTGCGGGCGAAATCCATCGCAGGTCTGCCGAAGCTTACTCCCGCGTCCTCGAGCGAAAAGTCGGGGTTCTCCTCCAAAAACCGGGTGATGACGCCCTCGTTCTCCTCGGGAGAAAAGGTGCAGGTGGAGTAAACCATAACGCCGCCGTCCTTTAGCGCGAGCTTTGCGCTGTTAAGGATATTGAGCTGGCGCTCGGCGCAGCTCTCAACGTGCGCGACGCTCCACTCGGTCTGAGCGGAACCGTTCTTGCGGAACATTCCCTCGCCGCTGCAGGGCGCGTCAACAAGCACCTTGTCAAACCTGCCGCTTAGCCTTTGGCACAGCAGGTCGGGGTGGGCGTTTGAGACTACCGCGTTGCTTATCCCCATTCGTTCAATATTCGATAAAAGAATATTAGCTCTGCTTTTTACGATCTCGTTGCTCCAGAGCAGCCCTGTGCCGTTCAGCTTCGCGCCTATCTGCGTGCTCAGGTCGAGGACTAAATCGCCCTTTTCTACCCCGAGCATCTCGACCGCGGAGGTCGCGGACGGCTCCTGGATATAGAACGCTCCGCAGTGGTGCAGCGGACTGTTGCCGAGCGACTGAACGCCCTCAGGTATGTAGAAGCCCTCGGCGCAAAACGGCGTGGGTTTTAGCTCAAAGCCGATAAGGCTCTTTAGTTTTTCGACAGAGCATTTAAGGGTGTTTACCCTCAGCCCCCTGAAATTATCGCCCTCATAATATTCCAAAAAAGAATTATACTCGTCGCCGAGCAGGGCTTTCATTCTGTCTAAAAATTCTTGCATATATGATCCTTAACTGTGTAGGGGCGAGCAGTGCTCGCCCGCTGTTTACCTCTACGTTTTCCTTTAGCCCGCGGGCGAGCAGTGCTCGCCCCTACAACTCTTTATCCAACGTTAGTAAACACCACGGAAAAGCTTATAGTAACATCTGTTAATACCCGAGTTCCTCATTTACAATAATAACTTTGATCCTGTTAACGTGCCTCTGCTGGGCACAGACAACGAAGTTACAGCAAATCCTGCCCTCGCCGTGGCAGCCCTCGCAGAGCTCGGGGTTCTCTTTGTTAAGCGACACGCACTGTCCCTTTTTTGCGCAGTAGGTGTCGATGCCGAGCCTGATTGTGTTGGGCGGCGCCGCCTTTGTCTTGACGCGGTAGATCGCTTCACTAATATTCTTTACAAGCTTGTTGACCCCGCAGACGACTACCACGCTCTTGGGGCCGTAAAGGATAGCCGCCACACGGTTAGAGTTGCCGTCAACGTTATATAGCTCTCCGTTTTCGGTCAGGGCATTGGTGCTCGTGAAGAACGCGTCGGCGCAGAAAGTCTTGCGGTATACATCCTCGACCTCATCGCGGGTGATGCCCTCGCGGCTGCGGTCAAGATAGTTATAGTCGGCCGATGTGATGAGCTCGTAAATGCCCGTTTGCTTGAGCGTTACCGAACCGCCGCTCGATATAGTATCGCCCTTATTGATAAGGGTCTTAACAAGCTCACGCGCCTGTTGTGAAGTCTCACAAAAATAAGGCTCCATCTTGTTTCGCCTGAGATTCTCCATAGTTTTGTCGATTCTTGCTCTCAGCTCGTCTGTCATATTTATCACTCCAAAAATATTCTTCTTATATTATAATACAACTCTTTGAGTAAAGCAATAAATATTTTCAGTTTAAAGGCTCCACCGCGTGCGGGGGAGCTGTCGCCGACAACTCGTTGGCGGTGACTGAGGGGGCAGAGTTTGACTATCGCGGTAATTTTCCTTTGCGAACGGGGCGATATTGGATAGCCCGCCCCCTCCGACCAATTCGCAAGCGAATTGCCCACCTCCCCCGCACGCGGTGGAGGCTTTAAAGTGCGTAAAAAAAGAGCGTGACTTTCGCCACGCTCTGATATGTGTATCAGACATCACACTACTCTACTTTAGTATATAGTTGATCTTTTGAACCAACTTCTGAAATTCTGTTATTCTCTGGATAAAACTCAAATCTATACTTTTCTCCCTTTTCGTTTGTTAGATCGATATATTTATCCTCAGTAATAACATATGTGCCTTTGAAACTGAGTATTGATTCCTTTTGTGTTTCATTATATCTTTCAAAACTAAATTTTCCATCTTCAAATATTTCCAGTGTTTTTCTAAGTTTATCACCTGCATTTTCATTATCACCATTAAGTGCGCCTGAATTTGTTGTCCATTCTATCTGCCATTTTCCGATGATCATTTTTTCTATGGATTCTTTTGAATCCGCTTTCGATTCTCCGCTGTTGCTGCCGCTTGAATCCGCTTGCGAGCTTCCGCTATTGCTGCCGCTTGTATCCGCTTGCGATCCTCCGCTGCAAGCCGCGAGGGACAGCACAATAACAAGTGCTAATGCAACTGCGAAAATTGATGTGATTGTTCTTTTCATTTGTTCATCCTCCTAAATAAATATGATACTAATATTTTATCACGGCAAAGATCATTTTTCAATACCAATATACGCATATCCTCTCTCTTTTTCAGACTTTTGGATATATTTAAAGGCTCCCCCATCACTTGTTATGGGGGAGCTGTCGCGCAGCGACTGAGGGGGCGGAGTAGGTGTTTATACCACGTTTTCCGTTACATATCATACCTCGCGCTATCGGAAACGAAGCCCCCTCCGTCAGCAGAGCTGACACCTCCCCCGTAACAAGTGACGGGGGAGGCTTTAAATATTCCTTATTACTTTCCCTTATTACTTATCCCTTAAACTCTACCCCCAAGTATTCCGCCACGGACTTTGCGAGCGCCATTGCTATGTTATCTATATTATCCCTTATCCACCGCGCGTCGTCGGGGTTGTCGTGGAAGGCGGTCTCTATCAGCACCGCGGGGGCTTTTGTCTTTTTAAGCTCCGCAAGCGATGAGCTCGGCACGAGCTTTATGTTCCCCGGCTCGCGGTAGATTGGCGCGTAGTTGCGCATAAGTATCTCGGCAAAGCGCTTCCCCTTTTGGCTTGTCGGGTAATAGTATATCTGCACGCCGGTGTTCTGACCCGCGCTCGATTCGGGCGAGGCGTTGCTGTGGATAGCCAGGTGCTGGTCGTTAGCTCCCGAGTTGCTGTCCGCGATTATCTGCGAGAGCGTTTTGCTGCGGTCGTTGCGGTCAAAGTCTATCCCGCTCGCCTTTAGGTACGGCTCCATAGCGTCGGCGACAAGGTTCATATAGTATTCCTCGGTGCCGCCGTCAACATATCTGTTGAACTCCTGCGCGGAAGGGCTTAAAAAAATTTTGGGCATATGATCTCCTCCTAAACAATATCGGTACATTATATGCACGGGGAGCAAAAAGGTTTATAAAACAACAATCATAATTCTTTATTGCAATTAAACATATCAATATGTATGATATTATAATTTCAATAGTATATACTTTTGTATATTTTATTAAATTTAATTATACTTTGAAGGGAGAAATTAATTATGAAATGGGTTTGCACAGTATGCGGTTATGTTTACGAGGGTCCGGAGCCTCCGGCACAGTGCCCTGTTTGCAAACAGCCCGCAGAAAAATTCAAGAAAATGGAAGAAGAGGCTGAGTACGCTACGGTTCATCTTCTCGGCGAAGGCAAAATGCACGACACAAGCGAGGACATCATCGCCGACCTCAGAGCTAATTTTGAGGGCGAGTGCAGCGAGGTAGGTATGTACCTTGCCATGGCGAGAGTTGCCGACAGAGAGGGCTATCCCGAGGTAGCCGAGGCGTTCAAGAGATACGCCTTTGAGGAGGCTGACCACGCTTCAAGATTCGCTGAGCTTCTGGGAGAAGTTCTCACCGACAGCACAGAGAAAAACCTCAAAATGCGCGCTGACGCAGAGGCAGGCGCCTGCGAGGGTAAGTTTGACCTTGCTAAGAGAGCAAAGGCAGCCGGACTCGACGCTATCCACGACACAGTTCACGAGATGGCTAAGGACGAGGCAAGACACGGCGCAGGCTTTAAAGGACTGCTCAAGAGATACTTCGGCTGAAATGACAGCTAACAAATGGCACGGCGTCGGCGGCTATGATTATTTTCTCACACTCAGCGAACCTGAGATGAGAGAGCTTGCCGACCATTTCAAAATTGATTGGTCGGTCTTTACGAGCAGCAACCACTTTGACGACAGCTATTATTGCTATGTCAGTCTGTCGCGCAGAGCTATCGCGTTAATCCCGTTTCTTGCGATGGCGTTCGGCGGTCAGTATGATGAATCTCCGATAGGAGAATACATCGACGGCTTCAGCATCAACTATGACGACTTCCGTCCGGAAGATTTTAACTGGCCTGAAAGATGCTGACAGACACAGCGCAGGCTTTAGCGATCTGTTAAAGGAGGTAATTGGATAAGATGAAAATACTGTACGGAACGATTGCAGCCGGTATTATCTGGGGTATTGTAATCCTTATCCGTGAAACTATTCGCGGTTTTCGCCTCACGGCAACTAAGCGCAGTGTGATCATTTGCACGGTGATTTACGGAGTTTTAGGACCTTTGAACACTGTATTAGGAATTATCGGAATCGCTATGGGCTCCGACTCATCCCCGCTCGCGCTTTTCATCGGCTTATCAGGGCTGGTCTTGGCGGTTGGCCTGGTTCGGAAAAACTTTGTAAAAAAAGGCGTCCAAAGCGGCAAGACCGAATCAGATGTTTCGTCTGCAGAACCGGAAACAAAGGAGCCCCCCGTAACGAACGAAAATTGGGTGTGTCCTAATTGCGGAAAGGAAAATTACGGCTACGCACGCAGCTGCCGCTGCGGAGAAAAAAAGCCGGAGTAAAGACAGAAAAGCGAAAGCGAAATCAAACTACTGCGACCTCGTTCAAAAGAATAGTTTCTACGCTTGATTCAATAGACTGATCAAGAAAGGATAATGATAATATGAAGTATTGTCCCAAATGCGGCTCACCCGCTGCAGAAGATGAAGTTTTCTGCGGAAGCTGCGGAACAGCTTTACCCGCAGGAACCGCCGGGCAGCCTGAGCAACCGCAACAGTATACTTATCAGCAGCAGCCCGATCAGCCGCAGCAGTATACTTATCAGCAGCCCAATCAGCAGCAGTACCAATACCAACAGCCCGATCAACAGCAGCAATATCAGCAGCAGTATCAATACCAACAGCCCAATCAGCAGCAACAAAATGCTTATGGGGCATACAATCAGCCTGCTATTGAGCGAGCAAGAACAAAGCGGGAGTTTTTACAAACAGACGGCAGCAAATATGCCAGTTCCTGCGTAGGAGCCGCGGTCTTGTGCTATATCAGCGCGGGAGTGACTCTTATCGTTTTGGTTTTTGCTATGAAAAGCTATTCATCTTTGCTTGATGTTGGACTTCTGTTGGGTTTGGGTCTTGGAATTCATTTAAGACAAAACATTCCCTGCGCTATTATTTTGCTTGTTTTCTCGATCATTAATATTTTGGTTATGCTTGTTACAAGCGGTACGTTTGGCGGATGGCTTCTTCTTATTGCCGGCATTATCGCTACGGTAAACACCACTAAGGCGCAAAACGCATGGAAAGAGTATCAAAACAATACCGCGTTTTATGAAGCAAACCCGCAAGCGTATCAACAAATGCAAGCAAAACAGTATTCTTACAGTCAGCCGATCCATCAGGACAAACAGGAGCCCAAGGGCGATTCAGAACCCTCGGCAGACGAGTGGAAATGCCCCAAATGCGGCAAGATAAACAAGAACTATGTAGGAACCTGCGGCTGCGGCGAAGAAAAACCGCGGTAAAAAACAAAAGCAAAGCTTTAAATTAACCTGATAGTTTCCGATCCTACTGAGGACGGAACAAAAAAATTATTAATTAGTTAAAGGAGATTTATTATGCCAAGCAGAGGAAAATATATTACATTTTTCGTTTTTAACTGGGTTTTTGGAATTCTTTGGGGATTCCTCTCACTCGGAGCATTCATTACAATGAACAAAGCCATCGAAGCCGGTGATGTTGAACAGGCTCAAATAAGCGCAAATAAGGTTAAAACAATATTCTTTATCGGTCTTATCGTTAATATTGTTCTTCTTATTCTCTATATTGTTCTGTTCTCCGCCGGCATTTGCAAATTCAGCACAACATATCGTTAATAATACCAAAAGCATTACAGCCGTCTCAAAAGAGGCGGCTGTTTTTTTTCGGCTTTTTTAAAGCAAAAAAAGCGGAGCACGCGCCCCGTTTTCCCTTGCAATTATATAACTCGCGCTGTCGGAAGCGCAAACCCCTCCGTCACGGCACTAAAGTGCCGCGCCCCCCCTAAAGCTAAAGCGTTAGGGGAGGCTTTAAAGGTGCAATTTTAATATCGGAGCGTAGCGACCCGACATTCTCCATTATTAAAATTCTCCATTATCAATTATCAATTACAAAGAAAGAGCCGCCGACATTGCCGTCGGCAGCTCCATTAAACTCTTAACTCTAAACTCCTAACTCTAAACTCTATTTTACTCCTCTTCCTTCTTATAGAAAGGCTCGATTCCCTTGACGGCGTTCTTTGCGAACTCCATTGAGAATGGCATCATAGAGAGCTGGAGCTCATCGTCCACATACGGCTGGGCTACGTCCGAGATAGCCTTGAAGGTCTCCTCCATATCGCCGTAAAAATCCACTACGATAAAGTAGCTTGTCTTGCCGTCCTGCTCAACGAGCCTGAGATACGCCTTGTTTACGTTGGGCTCGGTGCTGAAGTGGTTGATCAGCGCCGCCATAAGGTCGATCGGGTACTCCTTGGGCTCGCCGACCTTGACCTCGCCGCCCTTGAGCATATTCTGCTCTTGGCGCATATAGTCGCGCTGCTGCTTGATCTGGTTGACCATATCCTTGGGGAAGGTCACGCTCTTGCCGAACGGGTTGATAACGAAGCCGAGCACGTTGGCGTGGGGATCCATAACCATAGCCGCGAGGCTGTCAAAATCGGTGACGATCTTTGTCGCCTTTTCGTTGCCGTTCCACTTGAACATCTCGTCGGTGTCGGTGAACGCGCCGAAGAAGCGCTCTTTTTTGTTGTTTTCAAGAAGCCTGAACTGCACCTGAGTGGCGTTGCTCATAACGGTCTTGCCGTTTTGGGTCTTAGCCTGCGGGATGTTCTTCATCATCGCGGGCAGGATAAACTTGGCGTTTACGACCTTGTTTATCATATTGTTGATGTTCTCGGGGTTGCCGTCCGCCTGCATCGCCTCGATAGCCTCCAAAAGCTCGGGATTCTTGATTTCTTCGGCAGGGATCTTGCTGCCTTCCATTTTCATATTATGTAATTCGCTCATTTATTATCCTCCGGGTTATAGTATTTACCTTTAAAGACTCCCCCATTTTTTATTATAGGGGAGCTGTCAGCTTTTGCTGACTGAGGGGGGCGGAACAGGTGTTTACACCACGTTTTCCATTGCAACATTACAATTTGCGCCGTCGTCGCCACGACCTCGCGCTATCGGAAGCGCAGCCCCCTCCGTCACGACACTAAAGTGTCGCGCCACCTCCCCCGTAACAAGTGACGGGGGAGGCTTTAATTTTTATTGAGCAGTATAAGTCTTGTCGGGTTCGACCTTGAAGCCCTTGTCCGCCGGGTACTGCTTGCTGCCGTCAGCACCGCCGTCGGCAAAGATGATCAGCGGGCTGTCCCAGTCTTTTGTAAAGGTGTAGCTGTACTTGCCGTCGGCTTCCTTTTTCATTTCATCGCCCGGCCAGGTTGAGTTTTCTGTTCCGCTTACGTTATAAACATAGGCGTAGAGCTTGTCCTTCCAGCCGTCGGGCTTTTCAAAGTATACCTTTGTGCCGGTTTCTATCTTGTAGCTGTCGCGGAAGGTGACCTCTACCCTCTCGTAGGTAGGAAGTCCCTTTTCGTTCTCCGCTGTGAGCTCGATTTTGACTACGTTGCCGCTTTCGGGCTTGTTAACGGTGAGCTTGTCGCCGTCCTTGAACTCCTTGGCGTCGCCGCCGTCTACGTAATACTTACCGGTCTCGGCGTTTTCGAGCTTCAGGGTGAGTTCAACGGAATCCTTGTCGGTCGAGAACTCAGCGCCCTCGGCAACGCCTACGTTTGCGCAGGGAGCGTGCTCGGTATAGCCCTCGTTGTAGAGTACGACTACCGAATCCGCGGGGATAGCCTTTTCGGAAGTCAGCTTGCCGTCCTTTACGGTGTACTCTGTCTTGTTGTCGACACGGTCAGTGTATTTGCCGTCGGGCAGGTTGATGTCAAAGCCTGTCTTTAGCTCGCCGTCGGTGTTGACGATGACCGCGCCCTTTTTGCCGCGCTCGATTATGAGAGCGGTGGAGTCTTCGTTTGGATTGACAAGCTCTTCGCCCTCGCCGATCATAGCGGTGCGGAAGAAGTTGACCGCCTTTACCCTGTTATCCTTGTAAATATCGTCGCCCTGGGTTCCGATGCGGTTCATTCCCCATTCGTTTTCGGCATTGCTCATATACGGACGGGCAAAGAACAGCGGTGTGCCGTCCTTGCGCGCTGTGATGATCGCCCAGCCGAGGACGACCTGATCGTTCGTGAGCTGCTTTGACGTGCCGTCGTTGATGTAGTTATCGTGCGACTCCACCCATGTTACGATATTGAGCGGAGCGTCGCCGAGCCAGTAATCCGAAACAGACGAGGTGTTTATGGAATCGCCCGTGATACCGGCGCGGATCTTGCTGCCGTAGGTGCTGGCGGTGGTTCTGCCGATCTCCTTGATATAGTCGGCAATGCGGTCGTTGTCGCCCTGGAGCACCTCGCCGTAGATAAAGAGGTCGTCAGCCTTTTCTACCTTCTTTGTGACGAGCTCCCAAAAGTTGTTTTTGAAGCCGTCGTCCTCCTTGGGGTCGTCGGGCAGACCGATATGCTTTGCGGTGTCGTAGCGGAAGCCGTCCGCTCCGCAGGCGATACAGTCGTTGGCGTATTTTAAGAAATACTCCTGGAATGACGGACGCTCGGTGTTGATGTCGGGAAGTCCGCCCATTTTATATGTGGTACACTGGAGCCTGTCGCCCCAGTCGCTGATCTCTTTGGCGTTGCCCTTGTGGAAAAGGGTCTCAAAGCTTCCGCCGCCCGCCTTAACGAGATCCGGAGAGACTTTTTCAAGAGTCGGCGTGGTGTGGTTAGCGATAACGTCGACCAAGATCTTGATGTTGTATTTATCCGCCTCCGCGCAAAGAGCCTTGAACTCGTCGCGCGTTCCGAGCTGATAGTTGCCTATCTTGAAGTCGGTGGGCTGGTAGTGGTAGTACCATTTTCCGTCGCCGTACAGCTCCATTCCGCCGTCCTCGCCCTCTAAGCAGGCGTTGATCGGTGAGGTCTGCACCGCGGTATATCCCGCCGCAGCAATGTCGGGCAGGGATTCCTTTATGGTGTTGAAGTTCCAGCAAAACGCCTGTAATATAGCGCCGTCCGCTACCTTTTCGGCATTGGCGAACTCGCCGTCGGTCACTCCGCCGTGGGCTTCGGTAGTGGCTTGGGAGCTTTCAGAGCTTTCGGAGCTGCTGTCCGAGGACGCCGCTGAGCTGCTTTCTTTGCCCTCGCCGCAGCCGGCAAACGCCGCTGTTCCCGCGAGCAATAACCCCGCTAACAGGAGAGATATAATTCTTTTACGCAATTAAAATCACCGCTTTCTTTATTATTCTGATCTTAACTTATTTATTATAACATATAAAGCGGCTTAATGAAATAGTTTTTTATAATTTTTGAACAGGAAAATTTGTTATCATAAACCTTTGCATTTGTCTTGCATTTGTACGCACAATCGTGTATAATTGATTTATAGAATATGAAGGGAGTTTTTGTTATGTCAAAAACCGCTAATCTTTATGTTAGGATCGAGCCTGATCTTAAAGAGCAGGCGGAGCAGATATTATCGGCTCTGGGAATCCCCGCGTCCAACGCTATCAATATGTTCTACAAGCAGATCATTCTTCAAAAAGGGCTTCCGTTTGAGGTCAAACTGCCCTCGAACGCCCTATTGAATTACAACAGCATGAGCGAGCAGGAGCTTGACCGCGAGCTTCAAAAAGGTATTGATGATATAATAAACGGCAACGCTAAGTCTGCGCAACAGGCGTTTGCCGATATCAAAAAGGACTACAAGCTATGAGTTACTCGGTGATAATCTCGGCACAGGCTGATAAAGACCTGCGCGCGGTATATGAATACATCGCCGTGACCCTGCTTTCTCCCGAAAACGCTGTTGCTCAGCTCTCGCGGCTCGAGGACAGGATTTTGAAGCTTGACGAGTTGCCGCTGCGTTATCCCGTTTATAAAAACGACATACGGATAATGCCTGTCTATAACTACCTTGTATTTTATTCGGTCGGCGAAAAAAGTAAAACCGTGCGCGTGCTGAGAGTGATGTACGGCAGGCGGGATATTGAAAATTCAATATGATTTTTGATAGATGTTCCTTTTATCCGGAACATCTATTTTTCTTTATCAGAATTATAAAAGCCCTCGCCGAGGATAGAATTCGCCGTGGTGACTACTATAAAGGCGTTTTTGTCGATGATTTTTACGCCCTTGGTGATTTTTACGACCTGGTTTGGTCTTGCGGCGCACATCAGGACGCGCTTGCTTTTGCCCGTGTACGCGCCCGAACCGTTGAGAATCGTCACTCCCCTGCCGAGCTTTTGGATTATCTCGCGGCTGATAGTTTCATAACTGTCCGAGATTATAAAAATCAGTTTGCCGTTACCGCGCGAGGTTCCGTAGGTCACGGCGTCGATGACCCTGACGCTGACGAAAATCGTGATACCGGCGAAAAGCGCGCTCTCGATGTTGCCGTAGACGATCGCCGCAGCGGTGAGGACGACCGCGTCCGAGATTAGCATAAGCCTGCCCGTAGAGATGTGCGGAAAGCGTTTGTTGAGGCTGACGGCGATTATATCCGTGCCGCCCGTTGAGCCGCCGCGCGCGAAGATCAGACCGAGCCCAAAGCCCGAGAGCGCTCCGCCGAAGATAGCGGCGAGCATAATGTTGCCGCTGTAAAACGGCAGGATGACCTGAAAAATGTCGATGAATACCGACACGAGCGCCGTGCCGATCATCGTCTTTACTACAAAGCGTTTTCCGCTCTCAAAGAACGCCCAGAGAAACAGCGGGATGTTCATAACAAAGATCATCGCGCCGATTGGCAGCGAAAACAGGTAGTTGAGCATTGTGGCAACGCCTGTCAAGCCGCCGGGCGCGATGTTGTTTTTAGACGTAAAAACCGCCACCGACGCGGCATAGAGCGACGCGCCGAGGGCGATGATTATATAGTCCGATATTGAGTTTTTGAAGAGCTTTTCGAGTTTTTTCACATTATCACTGCTTTTTTGTGTTATGTAAAATCAAATCAAAAAGCTCGTTGATACGCTCGGTTTCTCCGTTGACGTGAAGATACCCGAAAAGACATTCAAGCCCTGTCGCGCTGTGATAGTCCGCGACCGAGCCGTTTTTCGGCGTGCACTTGGGAGCGGCGTTGCGCCCGCGCTTGTACACGGCAAGCTCCTTTTCGCTGAGGCTCGGCATCAAAAGCTGAGCGTACTCCGCCTGACTTTTGCAGTTCACCATAGCGACCTTTTGGCGGTTGAGCTCGCCCGCGGGACGATTCGCCCTGTTGACGAGCGACTCGCGCACGAGAAGATCGTACACCCCGTCGCCGAGAAACGCCAGCGTCAAGGGAGAGTATTCATCTGCTTTAGTGTGTGTGGTTTGGTTCATTTTATTCTCCTTTTTAAAGGCTCCCCCCTCATTTATTATGGGGGAGGCTTTAAAAACTCTAAACTCTATTTATAAGCTTTAGCTTACAAATTCAAACTCTATGTCATAGATCGAGACGGTGTCGCCGTCGTTGCAGCCCTTTTCTTTGAGCGCGTCGATCACGCCGCCGTTTGTGAGCACCTTTTGGAAGTAATTCAGGCTTTCGTAATCGTCAAAGTTGATGCCGCGCATAACCTGCAAGAGCCAGTCCGCCTCGACCGTATAGATGCCGTTGACGTTTTTGATGTCTACGCTGTGGTCGTCAAAATCCTCCTCGCTGAGTACAGGAGCGGGCTCCGCCTCGTATCTTACAACCGGCGGAAGGTTTGAGAGCATCTCCTGTATCTTTTTGAGGAGCGGGTCGACTTCGTAGCGGATAGCCGCCATTATCGGGAAAAAGTCGTAGCCCTGTTCCTCAACAAAATTCTTAAAATCCTCGATCTGCTCGTCGGTAGCCATATCGCACTTGTTGCCCGCGACTACCATCGGACGCTCGGCGAGCTCGGGGTTGAACTTTACGAGCTCTTGATTTATCGCCTCAAAGTCCTCCTTGGGGTCTCTGCCCTCGCTGCCCGAAACGTCGACGATGTGGACGAGCATACGGCAGCGGTCGATGTGGCGCAGGAACTGATGACCCAAGCCCGTGCCCTTCCACGCGCCCTCGATCAGCCCGGGGATATCCGCCATTACGAAGCTCGAGCCCTCGCCCATACTGACGACGCCGAGCACGGGGGTTATGGTTGTAAAGTGGTAGTTGGCGATCTCGGGCTTTGCCTGCGAAACGACCGAGATAAGCGTGCTTTTGCCGACGTTAGGGAAACCGACCAAGCCGACGTCCGCGAGCAGCTTTAGCTCGAGCACAACGTCAAATTCCTCGCCGGGGAGACCGGGCTTTGCGAACCTCGGGACTTGCCTTACGGGAGTCGCAAAGTGGGGATTTCCCCAGCCGCCCTTGCCGCCCTTTGCGACGATATGCGGCTCATCGTCCGAAATATCGGCAAGGATCCTGTTGGTGCTCTCCTCTTTGATGAGCGTACCCATCGGCACGCGGATGATGAGATCCTCGGCGTTTTTGCCGCGGCATTTGCCGCCCTTGCCGTTCTCTCCCCTTTTTGCGACGTACTTGCGCTTGTAGCGGAAATCCGCGAGGGTCGAGAGGTTGGTGTCTGCCACAAAGACGATATTGCCGCCTCTGCCTCCGTCGCCGCCGTCGGGACCGCCCGCCGCGACGTATTTTTCGCGGTGAAACGCAACGGCGCCGTCGCCGCCGTCACCGGCTTTTATTTTAATGTGAGCCTTGTCTACGAACAATATGTTCACCTTCTTATTTAACAGCTTTCAACGGCTCCCCCAACACTTGTTTTGGGGGAGCTGTCAGCGTTAGCTGACTGAGGGGGCGGCACTTCCAATATCGCCCCGTTTTCATTTAGACAACATTGCGCTGTCGGAAACGCAGCCCCCTCCGTCACGACACTAAAGTGTCGTGCCACCTCCCCCAAAGCTAAAGCGTTGGGGGAGGCTTTAAATGCAACAAAAAGAGGGTGGTTTATACCCACCCTCAAATAATCTTATTGCTCAACAGGGTAAACGCTGGCGCGCTTTCTGTCCTTGCCGACGCGCTCAAAACGGAGAACGCCGTCGATCTTTGCGAACAGTGTATCGTCAGAGCCCTTGCCGACATTGTTGCCGGGGTGAATGTGGGTTCCTCTCTGCTTTACGAGAATGTTGCCCGCGAGAACCTTCTGTCCGTCTGCGCGCTTTACGCCGAGACGCTTTGACTCGCTGTCACGGCCGTTCTTTGTAGAACCCATACCTTTTTTATGAGCGAATAACTGAATGTTTATTTTAAGCATTACCTTACACCTCCGAAATTTTTACATTTATAAATTCATTGTACTCTTTTGCAAGAGCGTTTAGGTGGAGCAGCAATCCGTTGAGGATGACCTCGGCGGCTTTTGCCCCCTGTTGTGACAGACTTAACTTCATAAATCCGTCGTTTACGGATATTTCAGCCTCTATTTGCTGAACCTCGGTTATCGTATTTGCCGCCATATATGCCGCGGATGAGACTGCCGAACAAACGATGTCGGAGCCCTGCTCGGAAAAATCCGAATGACCGCTGATCTCATATGAGCAAATCAAACCGTCTGATACCGTAAATACCGCGTTGATCATTACGCCTCGATCGAAGTGATCTTAACCTTGGTGTAAGGCTGTCTGTGACCCTTTACTCTCTTCTCGCCCTTTTTAGGCTTGTAGGTAGCAACTCTGATCTTCTTGCCTTTACCGTTCTTTACGACCTCGCCTGTGACCTTAGCGCCTTCTACATCCTTGCCGACCTTGATTCCGTCGTCTGTGCCGAGGGCTAATACGTCAAAGGTAACTGTCTCATCTGCTTCGGCGTTGAGCTTTTCAACAAAGATAACTTCGTCGTTTGTTACCTTGTACTGCTTTCCGCCTGTCTGAATAACTGCGTACATATTCTCCATCCTTTTTAATTGGGCTCGCTATTCACGGGTGAACATCGTTCTTAAAAAAGGGCATAGCTATCCCCTGACCCGCAATATGCGGCTTATATACTATAACATAAGCGCGGTCGAATGTCAAGAGTTTTATTTATGGGTTAACTCTTATTCAATATTATTCTGCACCTTGCACGCCTTTAGGGTGTTTTTCATAAGCGTCGCTATCGTCATCGGTCCCACTCCGCCGGGTACGGGGGTTATGTAGGAGCACTTGTCCTTTACGTTCTCAAAGTCGACGTCGCCGCAGAGCTTGCCGTTTTCGTCGCGGTTCATACCGACGTCGATGACCACCGCGCCGTCCTTAACCATGTCGGCGGTGATGAACTTCGCCTTGCCTATCGCGACAACGAGTATGTCGGCTCTGAGACAAGCCTCTTTGAGGTTCTTTGTTCTGCTGTGACAGATAGTGACGGTGCCGTTTTCGTGGAGCAGCAGCATTGACATAGGCAAGCCTACGATGTTGCTTCTGCCGACGACCACGCACTCCTTGCCCTCTATGGGGATATCATACTGGTGGAACATCTCCATGATACCCGCGGGGGTACAGGGTGAATAGTCGTATTCGCCGTAAGCCGTTCTGCCGATGTTCACGAAGTTGAACGCGTCGACGTCCTTTCTGGGGCTGATCTTCTGAACGACCTCGAGCTCGTCAAGGTGTTCGGGCAGCGGAAGCTGAACGAGGATACCGTTTACGTCGCGCTTTTCGTTGAGCTTATAGATAAGCGCGAGCAGCTCTTCCTGAGTTGTTTCGGCGGGCAGGGCATATTCCTCAGACCTGAAGCCGACAAGCTCGCACGCCTTCTTTTTGTTGTTGACATAAACCCTTGACGCCGGGTCGTCGCCGACGATGATGACCGCCAAGCCCGGGGTCACGTTGTGGTTTTTGATGAGCTGTTCGGTCTCAAGCCTTACGCTTTCTTTTACGTTTGCCGACACCTTTTTTCCGTCGATAATTTGCATAGAAAGGATCCTCCTTTTTGATATTTATCAATAACATTATAATTCCGAAAACGAATAATACGGCGGACAGGAGCTGAGACACCCTGACGTCCATTCCGAAGATTTGGAACGGAAGGTAAAGGCTGTCCGTCCTGAGCCCCTCTACAAACATACGCTCAAGGCCGTACCAGACAAGGTACATATAGAATATCTGTCCGGCGTAGCGCTGGCGGTATTTGCCGTAGAAGTGCAGCAAAACAAAGCCGAGCAGACACCAGAGCGATTCGTACAAAAAGCAGGGATGTACGGCTATATTGCCGGTGCCCTCGCTCATCATCGCCCACGGAAGGTCGGTGGGCGTGCCGAACGCCTCCTGGTTCATAAAGTTTCCCCAGCGGCCGATGCCCTGACCGATCAAAAATGATATCATGGTAATGTCGAGGATCGGCAAAAGCTTCATCTTCTGTATCTTTGCGACTATCAAGCCGCCCAAAAGCGCGCCGATGATTCCGCCGTAGATAGCAAGCCCGCCCTCGTGTATCTTGATGATATTGCCGAGCTTGTCGGGAGCGAAGTAATCCTCCCAGTGGAACAGGCAAAAGTAGAGCCTTGCGCCGATTATGCCGGTCACGATACCGACCAAAACGCAGTTGAACAGCTTGTTCCACTGCACATTGTACCTCGGGGATGACTTGTAGGCGTATAAAATGGCGAGGAACATTCCGATCATAATTATGATTCCGTACCAGTAAGCCTTAAAGCTGCCTATCTGAAAGGCTACGCGGCTGATGTCGAACTCCCAGCCGAGGTATGGGAAAACAACGTGAAAACTGTCCATGCTACACCTCCGTATCTTCGGGCTTGACTACCGATAGGGTACAGTTGTTTACGTCAAGCATTTTATTGAGCCTGTCGGTTACGTCCTCAAAGGTCGTATTCGCGACGGCGTCAATATATTTGAAAAGCTCCATACCGTTGAAGTGGTATGACTCGATATTGTTCGCGATGGAGCTTACGTTATTGAGCGAAGCAATTACGTCGCCGTATGCGGATTTTTTGGCTATCTCAAACTCCTCGCGGTTCAAGCCCTCGGACTTGACCTTGGCGATATACTGCTTTATCATCTCCGCCGCCTGCTTTGGCGCGCGGGATTCTCCGCCGAAGATGATCGAGCGGTAGCCGGGACCGCCGAAGTACTCAAATGTAAATGAGTTGTTGATCAGGTTTTCGTCCATCAGCTTGCGGTAAAGCTCGCTTGTGGGCGAGGCCAACAGCGGAAGCAAAATATCGATTTGAGCCATCATATTTTCGGTTATAGGCTCGGTGGTCTCCTTAAAGCCGAGATTGAATATCGGAACCATTACGGGGAAGCTCTGCTCGACGTAGGGGTTGACTATCTCGCGGGGCTCGTCCTCAAAGTAATTTGTTATCTTGTGCGCTTCACAGGGCTTGAGCATTCTGTCGCAGACCGCGAGCACCTGATCTACCGTGACGTTGCCCGCCACGCAGAGCGCCATATTGTTAAGATTATAAAAAGCGTTGTAGCAGTCGTAGAGCTTTTCGGCGGTGATCTGAGCGATAGACTCGACCGTACCGGCTATATCTATCTTGACCGGGTGGTTGTGGTACATATTCTCGAGCATATTGAACATCACGCGCCAGTCGGGAGAATCGTCGTACATCTTGATCTCCTGACCGATGATGCCCTGCTCCTTTGCCACGGTCTCGGGAGTGAAATACGGATCCTGAACAAAGTCAAGGAGTATCTCAAAGCTCTCCTCAAATTTATCGGTGCAGGAGAACAGGTAGCAGGTTTTTTCAAAGCTCGTGTAGGCGTTTGCCGACGCGCCTGTTTTTGCGTAACGCGCGAACGCGTCGCCCTCCTCGCTCTCGAACAGCTTGTGCTCGAGGTAGTGAGCGATGCCGTCGGGGACGGTTATCTTCTCTTTGCCGTCGACCGAAAAGCAGGTGTTTACGCTGCCGTAGTTAGTGCCGATTATCGCGTAGGTCGAGCGGTAGCCCTCCTTGGGGTAGACATAAATCGTGAGCCCCGAGCTGTGCTTTAGCTTAAAATAGCTGTCGTGCGCGCGTTCGGATTTGATTTCTGTAATATTCATGCTCTCCCCCCTCACTTGTTTTTGAGTACATATATCGTGTCTAAGCTGAGCTTGTTCGCAGCCTTGATTATCTCTTCCTTTGTGACGGCGTTTATCTCTGCCGAGCGTTCGGCGATCGACTTGAACTTGCCGTCAAAGAGCTGGGCGGAGTACCAGTTTTCGATACCGCCGACGGTGTCGTTTGAGGAGTAGAAGGCGTTTATTACAGCCATTTTTGCGGACTCGATCTCGAAGTCGGAGATCACGCCGTTCTTCATATCCTCTATCTCTTTTAGTATTCCCTGCTCCGCTTTTTCGACGTTATCGCCCTCGACGCCGCTGTCGACTATCATAATGCCCTTGTGGCGGTCAAAGCGCGAGGAGCAGTAGTAGCAGAGGCTCTGCTTTTCGCGCACGTTGCAAAAGAGCTTTGAGCTCGCCGTGCCGCCGAGCACCGCGCACATCAGGCTCGCCGCCGTGCAGTCGGTATCGTCCGAGCAAATGCCCGTCCTAAAGCCCATAACGAGCTTTGACTGCGAGACCTCCATCTCTTCAACGACTCTGTTGACCGAATCAGCCGAGCGCACAACGGCGTTGCCGATCGCTTCGGGCGCGCGGTTGATTTTTTCAAAGGTGTTTTTGAATACCGCGGCTGCCTTTTCGGGGTCGCTGTCGCCGACGTAGATTATCTCTATCGTCGCGGTCTCGAGGAGGTTTTGCCAAGTTTTATAGAGCGAGTCCGGAGTGATGGCGTTGATCTGCTCCGCCGTGCCGTAACGCTTGATGCCGAACACCTCGTTTTTGCACATATTTTTGATAAGCTGAGAATTTGCGTAGATCCGCTTGTCGTTGAATTCGGAGTCGATGACCTCCAAAAGCTGGCGGCGCTCCTGCTCGACCTCGGATGAAACAAACGCGCCGTTCTTTATGTTCGGACGGAAAATGACCGAGCACAGGAGTCGGGACAATTCCGCGGCGATGCTCTCGTTATCGAGCGCGTAGCGGTCGTCTATACCCGAGGCTGAGATCGTGATGACCTGCCTGTCGCCTGCCTTGGTGACGTTCACGGTAAGATCCGCGCCGTAAAGCGAGCTTAGCTTTTTGCTCAGGGCGGTAAAGTCGGGGTATTCCTCGCACGAGCGCGATAGCACGCCTGCCAAAACCGCGTTTGCCGAGGCGGTATCTTCGCTCAAAGGCACAATGAGATTCGCCGAGATCTTCATAGTCTTAAAGCGGCTGTCGCGCACGCTGTTGAAGTATACGTTATCGGCAAGCATTTGCCTGTTGATATTGCTCATCATATCATCTCCAATACATATATGGTTTAGTATAGCACATTTTGAGAATAATTAAAAGTGTTTTTTACATTTTAAAGCCTCTCCCATTTTTACATTTTAAAGCCTCTCCCAACACTTGTTTTGGGGGAGGCTTTAAATAACTCTTAACTCATAACTCTAAACTCTTAACTCTATCCTTAACAACTTCGCCTGCGATTATCAGCCCTACTACCGGCGGGACGAAGGATATCGACGCCGGGGTGTCGCGGCGGTTGGGGTTATCGGGGTCTACCTTGCTTATCGGACGGGTCGGCTGTTCCTTTGAGTAGACGACCTTCAGTTTTTTTATCCCG
>CADBXH010000019.1 GCA_902798605.1 uncultured Ruminococcus sp.
GGCGAGCTCTCGGCGTAGGTGTATCTGTTGCCGCCTTTCCAGCCCATCAGACCCATATTCTCGAAGAAGATCGTCATCTTTTCGTTCGCCATCGAGTTGAACATCGAAAGGCCGTGGTAATGGTTTAGCGCGCCGTCGTTGAGCGTCTGGGTCGACGTCATTTCGGCCCTCCACATCTCCGGCGTGTTTGCTTCCCTCTCCTTCATATAATCAATAAGATAAGCTGTTTTTTCTTCGCCTCTGGGGTATTCGCGTGTTGTTGTAACGGTTGTAACAATAACGCCGCAGATACCCGTTGCAGCGCTTTGGGCGATCACAACAACGGTAAGCGCGATAGTCAAAACAAGCTTGCCCACCCTCTTGTTGGGGAATACTCCTTTTACATAAAGTATGACCAGCGCCGCGGTAAACGCGATAATGCATCCGAAAGTAACAAGCGTAGGAGTTACCCAGTTCGCGCGCTCTGTACCGAACATTATCTCAACACCGGGATCGTTGATCTCGAGCGACAGAACCGTAAAGCTGAGGAACGTCGCGATTATCGCGCCGATAACATTAATCGAATCGATATACTTGAACGCCTTGAACGCCATTGCGATGATAACAAAGCTTATGATGAACGTAAAGCGGTAAGGGATCATATTTGTAAAGTGGAAGCCGTGCCAGATGTAATCGAGCTGACGGATGATGCAGCTCAGGAACATAAAGAGGATCAGGCACAAAGCCACAACTTTTTCTCTTGTTTTTATCTTAGAGCAGGTCAGATACAGGAAGCCGAAAAACACAGTGACCGCTCCGCAGGAAACGTTAGGGATAGCGTCAGCCGCCTTGATAGCCGGGCTTGTGAAGTTAGCAAAGTTGCCCGTAATGCTCTTCAACGCCTTTAATACGCCGAGCAAATCATTGCTGCCGCCGATATTTATCGAAAACGTGTTGGGGAACGAACTTCCGGACGCGTGTGTGTTTTGCAGCGCAAAAAACGCGGGTAGCAAAAAGAACAGCGTCAAACCGAGCGCTATCAGCGAAAATAAGCCTGTCTTTACAAGATTTAGAAAGAAATTCCAGAAGCCGTGCCAGTGAACTATGCTGTATGCTATAAAGATCAGCAGTACAAAGATACATACAAAGAATCCTATGTAGTAGTTTGTAAGCATACAAAGCGCCAGCGAAATCGTAAACAGTCTAAACTTGTTTTCGGTCAAAAGCTTGATAAGACCGAGCGCGCACAGCGGGAAAATACAAACCGTGTCGAGCCAAATGGTGTTCCAATAGTAGCCTATCAAAAAGGCGCAGAACGAAAAACAGGTTCCGAACATAATGATCGAAGCGTCATTTCGTTTGTAAACGCTCCTTAAAAACAGCGCCGTAAACGAACCCGCGAGACCTATCTTCAGGCACACGGAGAACATCAAAAACTCCCTGAGCCACTCAGCGGGAATAAACACCGTGAGGAAATTAAGCGGGCTTGCAAGGTAGTAGGACATCAGCGAGAAGTAGTTTACGCCTCCGCCTACCGACCAACTCCAAAACAGCGACTCGCCGTGTTGAAGCTTGTACTGCATATCAGCCAAGAAAGGAAAATACTGGTGCCAGTTATCGGTTACAAGGATCTGCTTGTCGCCGAACGGAGAAACCGACATCACGCCGTAGGCTGTTACCATCAGCACAAACGGGATCAAAAACGCCAACCAGACGTATACATTACGCGCGACAAAACCACCGTCGCGCTGTTTTAATGTTTTTGCCTCGGACATTAAAACATACCTCCGAAATCAAGATAAATTGCGGCAACCTACTATTATCTTCATAGGTTACACAAACGCAAAAAGCGTCTTATACTAAACACTAATTAAAAATAGAACTATCTTTTTGGTCTGATTTGCGCAATACTTCGTTATCGTCCTTGTAAGGCGTCAGCCTTGCTTCGTCCTCTGCCTCGTCTTGCACAAATCAGCCTCAAAAATCTTTGTCTACCTTTAATCAGCGTTTAGTATTAACCATTTTATTTTACCACGTTTTTTCCTTTTGGTAAATAAAAAATAGAAAACTTTATAAAAAATTTTAAAAAAAATAGACTTTTACCCTCAACTTTGTTATAATGAAAGGTAGTTTGGCAACAAACAAACCCTTTTAAGGAGCAATTATATGAAGACCATAGACTTGGTTGTACCCTGCTATAACGAGGAAGAAGGGCTTGAGCATTTTGTGCTTGAGACCAACAAGGTCATCGACACCATCCCAAATTACAGCTTCAGGTACATTTTAGTTAACGACGGAAGCCGCGACAGAACATATCTTGTTATGAAAAAACTCGCGGCGCAGTTTTCCAATATAAAATACATTTCTTTTTCTCGCAACTTCGGCAAGGAGGCCGCGATGTACGCAGGGCTTCAGCACTGCGACGCGGATTATGTCGTCGTTATGGACGCCGACTTGCAGCATCCTCCTGCGGTGTTCCCGCAAATGATAGAGGCAATGGAGCAGGGTTATGACTGCTGCGCAACTAAGCGCGACGAGCGCGAGGGCGAGGGATTTTTCAGAGACTTTTTCTCAAAGCTTTTCTTTAAGCTCTCAAACAAGATGACGAGCGTCAAGAACCCCTACGGCGCGATGGATTACCGTATGATGACGCGCCAAATGGTCAACTCTATTTTGGAGCTCAGCGAGGTTCAGAGGTTTTCCAAGGGTATTTTCTCGTGGGTCGGCTTCAACACAAAATGGATCTCGTTCAAGACCGTTGACAGACAGCTCGGCACAACAACGTGGAAGTTCTCTTCCCTGTTCAAGTACGCGATCGACGGCATCGCCTGCTTCTCGGTAACGCCGCTGCGTTTTATCGCGGTAATGGGCGCGGCCATCTTTTTGATCTCGCTGATCTATATTATCGTCACACTGATACAGACGCTGTTCTTCGGAATAATCACGCCGGGTTATGTAACTACTATGTGCGCGATACTGTTCCTCGGCGGACTTACCGAGATGTCGATCGGCATCCTCGGCGAGTACATCGGAAGGATATATATGGAAACAAAGGACAGACCGATCTATATCACAAAGTTCTCGAATTTTGAGGATGAAAACAACGAGGAGGCTGACGCAGGGATTTATGAGTAATACCGAAAACAAAAAAGAAAGCGGCAAATTAACGGGCTTTCTCAAAAAATTTTTTGATATAAAGTTCTGGAAGTTTCTCCTTGTTGGTGTAATTAACACGCTTGTCGGAAACGGATTGCAATTTGTTCTCTTTAATCTAACTCCGCTCAGCGATTTAGGTAACCTCGGTACTTTTATCGCAAGCGCAATAGGATACATAGTCGGAAGCATTGTCAGCTACTTTCTTAACAAACACTTTACATTCAAAAACAAAGAAAAGGGCTGGAAACCGTTTTTGCGATTTGCGCTCAACATTGCGATTTGCTGGACAATTGCCTATGTTATTGCGGTACCGCTCACAAGCTTTATCTGTAAATCCGCTAACTTTGCCATTTTTGGTTGGAGCGTAGAAAAAACCGCAGGCAATCTTTCTATGGTTATCGGAAGTTGTCTGTTTGTTGCCTGCAACTACGTTGGTCAACGATTCTTTGCTTTCCGCGAAAAGAAAGAAAAAACAGAAGAATAAAAAACAAACAACCTCCTATTTGGGAGGTTGTTTTTGTTATGCGCATTTATCATATTTTGTTTATAAAATTAATAGTATCTAAAGCTAAAAATATTTCCAAAATTATATCCGTACGCATACATGATCAGAGCGAGTATCAGCCAAATCAAAATAAAAATCAATACGATTACAAACTGCGCTCTTGCCCAGTTTTTGAGCGATGTCTTTCTTGTGCCGCCGCACGCCCAAACTATCAGCATAATAAAGCCAACGATCGGGATGCATGTCAAAAACCATACGCCTATCCAGCTGCCAATCGAAACCGGCTCATCATCACGAACATACTCCCTGTAAACAGGCTGCTGATATCCTGCGTTGTATGGTTGAGCGTTATACTGCCTATCGCTATACTGCCGGTCGTTATACTGCTGTCCGCTGTTCTGACGTACATCATAGCCTTGCCCATAATCCTCCTGATAGCCCCGGTTAGCTTCCCGGGGCTGCTGCCTTGCCTCGTTTGAATCAACGTTGATCATTCCGCAGTAGGGACATTTATCATAATAATACGGGTATTCTCTTCCACAATTGCTGCAATCCATAACGTTCTCCTTATCCTATTATCTCTTTGCCGCCCATATAAGGTCTGAGGGCAACAGGGATCTTTACCGTGCCGTCAGCATTGAGGTTGTTCTCAAGGAACGCTATTAACATTCTCGGAGGAGCCACAACGGTATTGTTAAGGGTGTGTGCAAAGTACTTTTTGCCGCCCTCTCCCGAAACTCTTATTTTCAGGCGGCGAGCCTGAGCGTCGCCGAGGTTTGAGCACGAACCGACCTCAAAGTACTTCTTCTGACGCGGCGACCACGCCTCTACGTCGAGAGAACGAACCTTTAAGTCCGCAAGGTCACCCGAGCAGCACTCGAGTGTGCGCACGGGAATATCGAGCGAACGGAAAAGATCGACTGTGTTCTGCCAAAGCTTGTCAAACCACATTTTACTTTCGTCGGGCTTGCAAACAACGATCATCTCCTGCTTCTCAAACTGATGGATACGATAAACTCCGCGCTCTTCGATTCCGTGAGCGCCCTTTTCTTTTCTGAAGCAGGGCGAATAGCTTGTGAGCGTATAAGGAAGATTATCTTCTTTATTAATAGTATCAATAAACTTACCGATCATCGAGTGCTCGCTGGTGCCGATAAGGTAAAGGTCCTCGCCCTCGATCTTGTACATCATAGAATCCATCTCGGCAAAGCTCATAACGCCCGTTACCACATTGCTCCTGATCATAAACGGAGGTACGCAGTAGGTAAAGCCGCGATCGATCATAAAGTCACGGGCGTAGGCGATTACCGCGCTGTGGAGTCTTGCGATGTCGCCCATAAGATAATAGAAGCCGTTGCCCGCAACCTTGCGCGCGGAATCGAGGTCGATTCCGTTTAGCTTTTCCATAATATCTGTGTGGTACGGAACTTCAAAATCGGGCACAACGGGCTCGCCGAAACGCTCGACTTCAACATTCTCGGTATCGTCCTTGCCGATTGGTACCTCCGGATCGATGATCTGAGGTATCTGCATCATAATGTCTGTGACCTGAGTGCTGAGCTCGCCCTCCTGAGTTTCAAGCTCTGCGAGCTGCTCTGCCTGCTTTGTTACCTCTTCCTTTAGCGCCATACCCTCTTCGCGCTTGCCCTGAGCCATCAGCGCGCCGATCTGCTTAGAAATTTTATTGCGGTTTGAGCGGAGCTCGTCCGCCTTTTGCTTTGCGGCGCGGCTCTTTGCGTCAAGCTCGATGACCTTGTCTACAAGCTCTACCTTGTGATCCTGAAATTTTTTCTTTATATTTTCCTTTACCGCGTCGGGATTTTCTCTTAAAAATTTAATATCAATCATTTTTCTGCTCCTTTATTTCAGTTTATTGGAAAGCTCTGTGAGCTCCTCGTCTGAGTAAAACTCGATTTGAAGAACTCCGCCCTGTTTGCCTTTGTTTTTGGTGATGCTGATTTTTCTGCCGAGACTTTCGTTAAGCGCAAGCTCTACCATACTGTAAAACGAAGGCTTTTTTTCTGTCTTGACTTCCTTTTTTGTTTTCGGCGCCTTTTTGCAGAGCTTTTCGGTCTGTCTTACCGACAGATCCTTGCTCACTATCAAATCGGCGAGCTCCTTCATTTCTTCCTCGCTTTGGAGCGTCAAAAGTGCCCTTGCGTGTCCCGCCGAGATTTTGCCGTCCTCAAGGTATTTTTTAACACTGTCGGGCAGGTTCAAAAGTCTCAGCGCGTTTGCCACAGCGGGTCGGGACTTTCCGACCGAGCGGGCGACCTCCTCCTGGGTCATACCGTGCTCGTTTATAAGGACGTTATATCCCTCTGCCTCTTCAAGCGGGGTCAAATCTTCTCTTTGCAGATTTTCTATGAGCGCCAGCTCCATTGTCTGCGCCTCGTCAAGCTCGCGGATGATAACGGGAACTTCCGTTACTCCCGCCATCCGGCAGGCGCGGTATCTTCTCTCACCCGCTACTATCTCATATCCGCCGAGCGGCAGCGGTCTTACGAGAAGCGGCTGGAGCAATCCGTGCTCCGAAATGCTCTCTGCAAGCTCGCTGAGAGCTTTTTCGTCAAATTCCTTACGGGGCTGCGAGCGGTTCGGCTCGATTTCCGAGATATTAAGAGTAACGCCTCCGCTTTTGTCTTCGTTGTCGTTTTCAATAAATATGGCGTTGAGCCCTTTGCCCAGTCCGCCGAGTTTTTTTGCCATCAGCGTTTCTCCTTTGCTATTATTTCTTTGGCAAGCTCGGTGTACGCCAAGCTGCCCTTGCAGTTTTTGTCGTAGTATATTACCGGCATTCCAAAGCTCGGCGCTTCGGACACCCTTACTCCCCTTGTGATGACCGTACCGAACACCTTACCCGGGAAGAACTTTTTGACCTCCTCGACCACCTGCTGGGTCAGATTCAGTCTGCCGTCATACATTGTCAGCAAAACTCCCTCGAGCTCTATCGAGTTGTTGTACTGCCTTTTTATTCTCCTTACCGTGCTCATAAGCTGTGACAATCCCTCAAGCGCGTAGTATTCGCACTGGATCGGCACGATAAACGAATCCGCAAGCGTCAGCGCGTTGGCGGTGATAAGTCCGAGCGACGGCGGACAGTCGATTATTATATAGTCGTAATACTGCTTTATCGGCAGGATAGAGTTTTTCAGCAGAGCCTCGCGGTGAGATTTCTCCGCGATCTCAAGCTCTGCCGCGGCAAGGTTTATGCTTGACGGCAGGATATGCAGATTTTGGTACGGAGTTGTAAGCACGCACTCCTCTGCCTTTGTGCCGTCAACCAAGATGTTGTAGGTGGAAAGCTTTACCTTGCTTTTGTCGATCGCGACACCGCTGGTTGCGTTCCCTTGGGGATCGGCGTCCACAAGAAGCACCTTTCTCCCCTGCAAACCGAGGCAGGCGGCAAGATTAACGGCGGTCGTGGTCTTTCCCACACCGCCCTTTTGGTTTGATATTGCGATAATTTTAGCCACAGATTTCAAATCCTTATTGTAAATTTCTTTCTAATTATATCACAACAAGGTTTGAATTTGAAGCTAATTAAAGAATTTTTTCAAATTTTTTATCTTTTTGTGTTTCACGTGAAACATTCTTCAATTTAAAACGCAAAAAGACGCGCAGTAACGCGCGCCTTTTCGCAAGGGGTTAGATAAGGAAATGGGTATGAGTGGATTGGGCTTGCGCCCAAAGTGGAAAGTAAGTTTGTGTTACGCGGATTTTTCCGCGCGATCGATCTGCGACTTGGGAATACGGATTGTGTATTCGATAAAATTTTCTGTGTCTGTTTTGACAGATTGTGCGTCTATTCCCGACAACCGCATAGTGTCGATCGCTTTGTTGATGGAGTTCAGAAAAATTCGTAAGTCTTTTATCACCGCTTTGCTTTTTCCCCGCTGCTTTTCGGGCTTAGGGATGTTTTGTGTGTAAATGCCGACAAGTTCTTCGGTTCGGGCGACATTGAGGTTCTCCGAGATTATTTTTGACAAAGCCTCCCGCCTTTTCTCCTCGTTGTCTATTCTCAGGAGCGATCTGGCGTGACGCTCGGTAAGTCCCGCGTTTTCTATCCACTCCTGCTCTTCATAGCTCAGCTTTAACAATCTGAGCTTGTTTGCGATCGTGGACTGGGTCTTCCCCAACTTTGCCGCCGCCTGTTCTTGGGTGAGTCCGTAGCGCCTTATCAGCCTTGAAATCCCGCGAGCCTCCTCGAACATTCCGAGGTCGGCCCGCTGGAGATTTTCAAGAAGAGCATATACGGCAGATTCTTTATCTGAACATTTGACAACAATGCAAGGAACTCGTTTTAGTCCGGCTAAGATTGCCGCGCGCAAACGTCTTTCTCCGGCGACAAGCTCATACTCGGTCGTGCTTGCTTTTCTTACGGTAAGGGGTTGCAGGATCCCGTTTTCCGCAATCGAGCGCGACAGAGCCGACAGCTCGTCCTCGTTAAAATGCTTGCGGGGCTGGGCTTTGTTTGGCCGAATTTTTATTATTGGTATTTCTGATATTGTGTTTTCACTTTTTACCAAAAAATTCAACCGCATCACCTTTGTCAGCATCAGGAAATTTGTTCCGTCCCTGTGCATTTATAGTATCACAAAAGGTGTGCGGTTTATGTCGCATCTTGTATTAAATTTTTAGTTTGTTTTGGTTTATCCGGCAGAATCGTGTCGATTATAAAGGCTTGGCTTTTATTTTTCCGTTTTGCCTCGGGTACTTATCGGGCGTGGGCTGAACCTTTTCTATAATAACAAGCGTTCTGCTCCCGCTGTTCTCGGGGAGGTCAAATTTATATACATCCGTTTTCTTTCCACCGAGGGTCTGTATCGCTTTTGAGGCGTTCTTTATTTCCTCGTCGGACTCTCCGCCCTTGAACGCGATAAAACTGCCCGAAAGTCTGACATACGGCAGGCAGTATTCGCAAAGCACATTGAGTTGCGCTACCGCTCTTGATACAGCGAAGTCATAGCACTCTCTTAAATCGATGTTCTGTCCTCCCTCTTCCGCTCTGGAATGGATCAGCTGAGCGTCTAAACCGAGGTTGTTAAGCACGTCTTCAAGAAAAGTCAGTCTTTTTTTCAAACTGTCAAGCAATGTGAGCTTGATGTCGGGTCTGGCGATTTTTAAGACCAAGCCCGGGAATCCCGCTCCCGTTCCGACGTCAATAACACTCGCTCCGTTTGGAACATCGACAAAACTCAATACCGACAGACTGTCGGCAAAATGCTTTATCGCTACATCCTTCGGCTCGGTTATCGCTGTGAGGTTCATCCTCTCGTTCCAGCTTACAAGGAGCTTATAATAACTCTCAAGCTGATTAAGCTGCTCATCGGATAATTCAATTTTAAAATTCTTTACTGCGGATAAAATATATCCCTTTATATCCATAATCATTCTCTATTCTTGTTTGTGGCGAGCCAAATCAAAAGCACGCTGATGTCTGCGGGCGATACTCCCGAGATACGGGACGCCTGTCCGATATTGAGCGGCTTGATTTTATTCAGCTTTTCCTGTGCCTCTAATCGCAATCCCGCAATCGCGGTATAGTCAAAATCTGTCGGCAAAAGCTTGTTTTCAAGTTTTTTGACCTGCTCGACCTGTTTTAACTGCTTTTGAATATATCCCTCGTACTTTATCTCTACCTCGATCTGTTCAATCAAGCTTTGGTCTAAATCGGGGCAGTCGGGGTCGATCTGCCTGATCACATCGTACCCGACCTGCGGACGGCGAAGGAGGTTTATCTCTCTTATTCCCGTTGTGACGGGCGATGTTTCACGTGAAACAAGCAGCTCGTTGAGCTTTTCTGTCGGAGCGGCTGTGGTCGATCCGAGCCTTTTTATCTCTTTTCTTTTTAGCTCCTGCTTAGCTAAAAACTTCTCATATCGTTTTTCGCTGATCAGCCCGAGCTCGTAGCCCGTCGGGGTAAGCCTTTCGTCGGCGTTATCCTGACGTAGTATCAACCTGTATTCGCTGCGCGAGGTCATCATTCTGTACGGCTCGTTAGCTCCCTTTGTAACAAGGTCGTCAATAAGCGTGCCGATATATGAGTTCGCCCTCGTCAGCACGAACGGCTTTTTGCCGAGAACCTTGTGCGCGGCATTGACTCCCGCGACAAAACCCTGCGCCGCGGCTTCTTCATAGCCCGAGCTGCCGTTGAATTGACCCGCTCCGAACAAGCCTTCAAAATCTTTGAATTCAAGAGTTGCGTTCATAGCAGTCGGATCAACGCAGTCATATTCTATGGCGTACGCGGGACGCATCATAACACAGTTTTCGAGTCCCTTTATAGTGCGGTAAAACTTTATCTGAACCTCCTCGGGCAGCGAGCTGCTCATTCCCTGAAGGTACATCTCCTCCGTGCTTTCTCCGCACGGCTCAATAAACAACTGGTGCCTCGGCTTATCCTTAAAGCGCATTATCTTATCCTCGAAGCTCGGACAATAGCGCGGACCTACACCCTCTATCCTGCCCGCGTACAACGGCGAACGGTGGATATTTTCAAGGATGACTTGCTTTGTTTTATCGTTAGTCCAGGTGATGTGGCAGTCCACCCTGTTTTCTCCGAGGCTTTCTGTTTCATAAGAAAACGGCTGCGGAGGCTCATCTCCCTTTTGAACTTCGAGTTCCGAAAAATCTATCGAGCGCCTGAGCATACGCGCGGGTGTTCCCGTCTTAAATCTTCTGAGCGGAAGTCCGAGCTCCTTTAAGCTCTTTCCAAGCTTTGTCGCGGGGAAAATCCCGTCGGGTCCGCTCTCGTAGCTGACTTCGCCGACGTAGATCCTACCGCCGAGGTATGTGCCTGTAGCGATAATAACTGTTTTACATTTATAAACCGCGAGCATCTGGGTTTTAAGCTCATAGCCCTCTTCTGTCTTTTTTATATCTGTTATCTCTGCCTGTCTGAGTTCAAGGTTTTCCTGAAGCTCGAGCTTATGCTTCATTGTGTCCGAATATTTTCTGCGGTCGATTTGTGCGCGAAGTGAGTGTACCGCGGGTCCTTTTCCGCGGTTGAGCATACGCGACTGTAAAAAACATTCGTCAGCAGTCTTTCCCATTTCTCCGCCGAGAGCGTCGATCTCACGCACAAGGTGCCCTTTTGCCGTTCCGCCTATCGACGGATTGCAGGGGCAGTTGCCCACGGCGTCCATATTAATTGTAAAAACAGCGGTGTTACATCCAAGCCTTGCCGCGGCGAGAGCCGCCTCTATTCCGGCGTGACCCGCGCCGATAACGGCAACGTCATATTCACCTGCAAAATAATCCATACTTTTTTTCCTCTTATTTTCCTACACAGAAGTTGTGGAAAACTCTGTCGATCACTTCGTCGCTCGTTCTCTCTCCCGTCATTTCCAAAAGTTCGGAAATCGCGTCTTCAAGAGAAACCGTGACCGCGTCATAGGTCAGCCCCATTTCAAGAGCTGCTTTTGCCTCTTTAACGGATTTGAGCGCGTTGCTGACATTTGAACGCTGGCGCTCATTTGAAAGAATACCCTCGCTTGGGTTGAGATTTTCCGTACCCGCGATTTTTTCGACCGCTGAAATTATATCCTCTCTGCCCTCTCCGTTCGCAGCAGATATATATACTATATTGTTTATTTTAGGTTTTATATTGTCTATTTCGAGTTTATTATCTAAGTCTGTCTTATTGATTATCGCAATCGTCGGAACCTCAGTGGACAGTTCTAACAGCTTATAGTCATCCTCATCAAGAGTTTGACTGTTATCAAAAACCGCGAGTAAAAGTCCGCACTGCTCCAAACGCTTTTTTGCGCGGTCAACACCGATTTTCTCTACCGCGTCATCGGTATTTCTCAAACCTGCTGTATCGCTTAATCTGAGAATAACATCGCCTACTACCACAGTGTCTTCAACAACATCTCTTGTCGTTCCCGGAATATCGGTGACGATGCTCTTCTCGCTGCCCGAGAGCAAATTCATCAGCGTGCTTTTGCCGACGTTCGGACGACCGGCGATAACGGTATCTATTCCCTCTTTGACCGCCTGCCCTATGTCATATGTTGACAGCAGACTTTCAAGCTCCGCTATAGCGCTGTCACAGGTTGAAAAAATCATCTTGTCATCTACCTCGGCGATATCCTCCTCGGGATAATCCGCCCAAGCCGAAAGATGAGCGGTAAGCGCGAGCAGCTCATCCTTGACCGAGCTTATTCGCTTTCTGAGCGCGCCTTCCTTAACACACATAGCCGAACGCGCCGCGCTGCGGCTTTTTGCGGTTATAATATCAATTACCGCTTCCGCCTCGGTAAGGTCGATTTTTCCGTTTAGAAATGCTCTTTTTGTAAACTCGCCCGCCTGTGCCGGAACAGCTCCCGCGTCAAGAACTGCTCTTAAAACCTGCTTTGTAATATACACTCCGCCGTGACAGGAGAGTTCAACAACGTCCTCTCCGGTATAGCTGTGCGGAGCCTTAAATACAAGCGCGACTGCTTCGTCAAGCTCCTCATTATTGTATATTATTTTTCCGTAAGCCGCGGTGTAGCCCTTCATATCAACCAGTTTTTTTGAATTGATATTCTTAAAAACCCTGTCGGCGATAATGGCAGAGTCGCTGCCTGAGATTCTGATAACTCCTACTCCCCCTTCGCCCTGGGCTGTGCTTATTGCGGCAATTGTTTTATTATCAATCATAGCATCAATTATCATAAAAAGGGCGGAAATAAATCCGCCCTGATCGTTAAAAATTATTTGTCTATTCTTCCGTAAAGGCCGCCTGTCTCTCCGCCCTCATTAAGCGGAACTCTGTCGGGATTTACCGGAGCAATTTTTGAGCGGTTGTTTGAGTTGTAAGAACGCTTTGAACCGCCTCTGCGATTATTATATCCGCCCCTGCGGTTGCCCTTTGACTTGGGGTCGGGACCGATAACAACGTGGCGTGCTGCGCCTTCACCCTCGCTCCAAGAGATAGCACCGTTCACCTTTTGAACAGATGTATGGATGATCCTTCTCTCATAGGGATTCATAGGCTCAAGGCTTGTCTTTTTACCTGTCTTGATTGCCTTGAACGCGAGCTTTCTGCCGAGGTTTTCAAGAGTCTTTTCTCTCTTTTCACGGTAGTTGCCGGTGTTGACCGTTACCTTGATGTAGGGATCTTCGCTGTGATTTGCCACAAGACTTGTAAGGTACTGCAACGCATCGAGGGTCTCTCCTCTTCTGCCGATAACAAAACCTACTTCTTCGCCCGAGAGATTGAACTCGACCGAACCGTCTCCGCTCTTCTTCTCAATTTCAATTCCCGAAAGCATCATTTTGTCGAGAACTTCCTTTAAGAACTTCTCAGCTTTCTCTTCGGGAGTATCTTTAATAATAATTTTTACTTTTGCCGGTGAGCCGCCGAAAAGACCGAATTTTTTCTTTTCAGCTCTCTGAATAAGCTCAAACTCAACCTCGTCTGTTTCTTCAAGACCCAATTGTCTTTTTGCGTCATTAAGTGCTTCAAGCTCTGTATCGCCGACGCCTATTACTTCTTTTAACATATCTTTATTTTCTCCTGCTTTCCGCGATTCGGAATGTATTTTTACTTTTTCTTTTTATTTTTGTTCTTATTATTTTTGTTAGAATTTTTGTTATTATTACTGTTTGAAGTTACTGCCCTTTCCTGCGGCGCGTAAACATACGGCACCTTTGCCTCATTTTGGAACATCAAAGCCGCGTGTCTCGCTTCATTCTTTGCGTTGATTTGAACAGGTCCGAGAACCTTGGCAAGAATGATAGATTGAACCAAACTAAGCAGCGCCGATATGATCCAGTAGAATGACATAGCCGCTGGAACACTGTACGCGATATACGCCGAGAAAAGCGGAAGCGCGTACATAACGAACTTCATACAGCCCTTTTGCTGATTCATCTGAGTGTTTTGGTTAACTTTCTGCATTACGAACTGTGAACCTACGTTTGAAAGGAAGCACAGTACGGGGAATAAGAGATACCAAGACCAAAAACCGAGGTCCGCCGGTACCTGAAGCAGATCAACACCGCCGAAAATATCAAATCCGTTAGAGAACATATGGATCTTATCAATATCAGCAGAACTGAAAAGTCCCTGAATAGCTTCTGTATTTTCAATATTCGGGAAAATTCTTAAAAGCGATATCTGCTGATAAGCGGGATTGGTCGCTGACGCGTATCCGGGTATCTTATTGATATAAGCTACAGCATCATTAACGTGATTTGCATCGATATGCAGTGTATTTGTAAGGGGATACGCAACGGCGTAGAACACGCCGAAAAGAACAAGCATGGGAACGATCATAGTAAGGCAGCCGCCCATAGGCTTGACTCCCTCTTTTTCGTAGAGCTTGTTCATCTCTTCCTGGAGAAGCTGACGGTTATTTCCGTACTTTTCCTGAAGTTCTTTTTGTTTTTTTGAAAGCCTTGCCGTACCCGCCATAGATTTTTGCTGTTTGATAGAGAACGGGAACAGCACAAGTTTGATTACGACCGTAAATACAATGATCGCTATACCGAAATTCTGAAATACATAGAATAATGCCCAAAGCAAATATCCGAGAAAGTATCCGAGAAAACCGAGAACTTGCATAAATTTACCTCATCGCTGTTTTTTCTTTTTTTCCGGAACGGGATCGTACCCGCCCCTGGCAAACGGATTACAGCGCAAAATGCGCCATATTGTAAGCGCGCCGCCCTTTAGCGCGCCAAAACGCTCTATAGCCTCCAGTCCGTACTGCGAACATGTCGGAATGTATTTGCAGTGGGCTTTGGTATAAGGAGAAATAGCGGACTGATAAAATCTGATTAAAGCCATTAAAACTTTTTTCATAACAATCTACCGAAAATACCTTGCAGATTACTAAATAACACCCGCAGATTCAAGATGCTTTTGCATCGCCTTTTGAACAACTTGAGATTTTACAAAGGGTGTTTTCCCTCTCGCTACAAAAATAATATCGTAACCGGGCTTAAGCTTGTGATAAAGCTGATAATACGAGGCTCTTATAACTCTTCTTGCTCTTGAGCGTTTTACAGCGTTGCCAATTTTTTTTCCTGTTGTGATTCCGTATCTTACATTTGCCGACCTGTTTTTGATCACATATGTAACAAGCACCGGACTGACAAAAGACTTTCCTTTGCGGTATATTCTGGAAAAATCTCTGTTTTCTTTTACCGTGACATACTTGCTCATAATAATACCTCGGCAGAATAAATAAAGACTACATAAAAAAGCGTGCGCATCTTTGTGTGCTCGCTTTTTTAAAAATTTAAGTCATTCATTGATTCTTTAGTAAGACAATCTTTTTCTGCCCTTTGCTCTTCTTCTGGCTAAAACTTTTCTGCCGTTAGATGTAGACATTCTCTTTCTGAAGCCGTGCTCTTTTTTTCTGTGAAGCTTTTTAGGCTGGTATGTTCTTAACATAGTCAAAAATCCTCCCTTCAAATAATTACCTATTAAGGTCATAATTTTGTCCAAAGTATAACCCTGCAATATAGCATTATAGCTTATTTTACCTAATCCGTCAAGTTTTTTTTGCCGTTAAAAAAACAACACAAAATATAGTTATCACATAACTCAAAACAACAATTTGTAGTGTATAAAAAACACGGATTTTTGAAAAATCAAACTTTATTAAAATATTTTTGACATTTTGACTGAAAATTCCACCCTTATACATTTAAAATGTGAATCTTTATGTCCTTTAAAATGCTTGCAATTTGTCTTGTATTGGAGTATAATTATTAGGAATGGATTTTTATTGTGGGTTCATTTGCGGTATCAGTGATTTTAATTATTTTTTTCGCTGATTTTTATTAAAAATTCAGGGCTAATTCACCTATACCCACAATAATAAAACAGCCCTTTGAAAGTAAGTGGAGGAGAAAATGGATTCTTTTAACGACGCATGGGAGCTTATATGCTCATACTGTAAAACAAAAATAACAGATGTTGCCTACAACACTTGGATCAGCAGGATCAAACCACTCAGCCTTGATTTTGAAAGCAACACCGCCTATCTGATAGTTCCTAACGATTTTCACAGGCAGACTATCAAAAGATGTTACATTCCGCTGCTCAATGAAGCGTTTGAGGCTATATTCGACAACAAGTTCAACATATCTCTTCAAACTCCGGACGAGGCTAATATTTCCGCTCCCGTTCCCGAGACTATCAGCGAAGAAAAAAACACAAACTACGAGTACACGTTCGACACCTTTATCGTAGGCTCGTCAAATAAATTCGCTCACGCCGCGTGCCTCGCGGTAGCGACAAATCCTTCGAACGCGTACAACCCCCTGTTTCTTTACGGAAACTCGGGACTCGGAAAAACTCATCTTCTTTACGCTATCGGCAACGAGATAAAAAAGAACGATCCGGACAAGGTTATCTGCTACATAAAAGGCGACGACTTTACAAACGAGCTTATCGAAAGTCTGAGACAGGCAAAAATGACCGAGTTCAGACATAAATACAGACACGCCGATGTGCTGTTGGTGGACGACGTTCAGTTTATAGGTGGCAAGGAGAGTACGCAGGAAGAATTCTTCCATACCTTCAATGCTCTTCACGAGGCGAGAAAGCAGATCGTTCTCACGTCCGACCGTCCGCCTAAGGAGATCAGAACTCTTGACGACCGTCTCCGCTCACGTTTCGAGCAGGACCTTATCGCCGACATCCAGCCGCCCGATCTTGAAACAAGGATCGCAATAATCAAGCGCAAGGCAGAGCTTGTAGATATCAACCTGTCAAACGAGATCTGCGAATACATCGCCAAAAGGCTTAAGGCTAATATCCGTCAGCTTGAGGGCACAGTCAAAAAATTAAAGGCAAAATCTCTGCTGAATAACGAAAAACCAACTCTCACTTCGGTTCAGGAAGTCATCGCAGATGTATTAAACAACGATGTTCCTCCTGAGGTAACGGTAGAGAGAATAATTGACGAGGTAGCGAGAACTTACGGAGTTACTCCCGAAGAGATACGCTCACAAAAGAACAAGAGCGCCAACATCAGCAATGCTCGACATATCGCTATATATATCACAAGACAGATCACAACACTTTCTATGGTAAACATTGGCGAGGAATTCGGCAACCGCCACTATTCAACTGTTATTTATTCTGTTCAAAAGGTAGAGAACCTTATAAATAAAGACAGAAAAGTAAAGGAACTTATAGACGACACAATCAAAAACATCCAAGACCGATAACCGATAATTAATATATAAACTAACATTTTTTAATGTAGAAATATTTGTTAATACGTTAGTAATGTTTAGTATTGTTTATCTATGTTGATTCATGTTTAAATGTGTTAAAAAGGTGTTAAAATTTTACAAACATCGTTTAATAAAGATTCAATAATGTAATGTTAATTATTTTATTCATTGTACAAGCCTTTTTTGAGTTTTTTTCTATAATTTAACATTACCTACTACTACTACTAAATTTTAAAAGAAATATATTTAGAGGAGATATACGAGATGAAAATTACCTGTTCCAAATCAGATTTGGTCGCTGCTGTTTCAAATGTATCAAGAGCAGTTTCTTCAAAGTCATCTATTCCCGCTTTAGAGGGAGTGCTTGTAAAAGCTTACGGAGAGAAGCTTAATATTTCGGGCTACAATCTTGAGATAGGGATCACTACCGACATAGACGCCTCTATCATTAAAGAGGGAGAGATAGTCATCGGCGCCAAGCTGTTTCTTGATATAGTAAGAAGACTTCCCGAAGAAGTTGTCACCATTGAAACAGACGACAGGATGGTTACATACATTACCTGCGGACAGGCTGATTATAAAATTATGGGTATGTCATCCGTAGAATATCCCGATCTTCCGAGCTTTGAGCAGACCGATTCGATCACCCTCAACTCAAAGGTGCTCAGAGATATGATCCGCCAGACCGTTTACGCGGTAAGCGACAATATGGCTAAGCCTATCTATACGGGATCGCTTTTTGAGATTTCAAATTCAACTTTAACTATAGTTGCGATCGACGGCTACAGAATGGCTATCAGAAAAGAGAGCGTTGACAGTCAAAGCGAAAATTCATTTGTTGTTCCCGGCAAGACACAGCTCGAGATTTTAAAATTATTGACTGAGGACGACGAGCCGGTCGATATTATAATCGGACAAAGGCACATCACATTCAAGGTAAAGAGCTACAGAGTTATTTCGAGACTTATCGAGGGTTCGTTTATTGATTATAAGGCAACCGTTTCAAAGGAAGAAAAGACCGTCCTTGTTATATCGACCCGCAAGCTTATTGAGTCGGTTGAGAGAATGTCGCTTCTCAATAATGAGAGGATGCAGAGCCCGGTTAGATGTAAGTTTCTTGATAATGAGATAAGGCTTTCCTGCGCATCCGCTGTCGGAAGTGCAAAGGATGTCATTGATATTGATATAGCGGGCGAGAGCCTTGAAATAGGATTTAATAACAAATATATGCTCGACGCGCTGAAAAATACAGATACAGACGAGGTCAAGCTGGTTCTTAACGGTCCGGTTTCTCCTATAATAATAAAACCCGTTTCGGGCGACAGCTTTTTGAGTATTGTCGTTCCGATGAGGCTCGCTAATGAAAACTGAGAAAATCAAAATTGACACCGAGTATATAAAACTCCAGGATCTGTTAAAAATCAGCGGAGAGGCGTATACCGGAGGTATGGCAAAGGTTATTATTCAAAACGGCGAGGTAAAGGTAAACGGCGAAGTCTGCACGATGAGAGGAAAAAAACTCAGACCCGGAGATATAGCCGAATATAACGGAGTTTTGATAACTGTTGAATAAATGAAGGTAAAAAGCTTAAAATTTCAAAATTTCAGAAATCTTGAAGATTCCGAGATTTTTCCCCAAAGAGATGATAAAGTGGGATAAGGATTTTTCAAGACTCGAATGCAGTTTTTTCGGTCAGGGCAGAGAACAAAACGCAGCCCTCGGATTTTCCGGCACAAAAAAGACTGTGACGCTGAACGGTGTTGATAAAAAGTCATCGTCGGCGCTGATAGAAAAGTTTTGCGCGGTGGTGTTTTCTCCCGAAAATCTCAGCCTTATAAAAAGAGGGCCGGGGGAGAGGAGGAATTTTATTGACAGCGCGATCTGCCGCGAAAAACTTAAAAACGCCGTTATACTTTCAAAATATAATCGACTTATAGCACAGCGCAATGCTCTGCTTAAAGATGTTTTAAAAAATCCGAGCCTTGAAGAAACTCTCGATATCTGGGATTCTCAGATAATTGCGCTCGGTTCTCAGCTGATAAAGCAGAGGCTCGAATTTATAAATATGATATCAAAGAAAGCCGCGGTTTATCACAGTGGTATTTCAAAAGATAAAGAAAAGCTTGAATTAAGATATATCTCTACCGTCTCCGCGGAATACGGCGACAGCGTAAAAGAGATAGAAAAAAAGTTTTATTCAAAGTGCCGCGCCAACCGCTCGAACGAGATCGCTTACGGCGTGACTCTCGCGGGTCCCCACAGGGATGATGTAGAGGTAATAATAAACGGAAAAAATGCGAGATCGTACGCTTCTCAGGGGCAGCAGCGCAGCGCGGTGTTGTCATTAAAGCTCGCAGAGGCAGCGGTGCTCAGGGAGAAGATGGGGGAGGACCCGGTAATTCTTCTCGATGATGTTCTTTCCGAGCTTGATAACAGCAGACAGGATTATTTATTAAATGAGCTTGAAGGCTGTCAGGTGTTCATAACCTGCTGCGAAAAATCAAATAAAGAGCAGCTCAAAAAAGGAAAAGTATTTTTTGTACAAAAAGGCATTGTAACAGAGGAAGAAAACTAAAATGTACTTACATTTGGGAAACGATGTTGTAATAGACAGCAAAAAAATTGTGGCTATGTTTGATATTGACGCCTGCACCGTGTCAAAAAAAACGCGCGATTTTTTAGCGTCGGCTCAAAAAAGCGGAGAGGTCATAAATGTTTCCTATGAGCTTCCGAGGACGTTTGTGATTTGCAGCGACAAAGGTAAAACAAGCGTATATATTTCTCAGCTTTCAACCAAGACACTTTCAAGAAGAAAGCTCAGTTTATAAAATATTAAAATTTGAAGGTATATTAAAAATTTGGAGTGAACTATGAACAGAAAAAACAGATGTCCGTACTGCGGAAAAAGAATTTCATACGGTGAAAAATTTTCGTACAGAAGAAAAGCGGAATATGTTTGTCCGCGCTGCGGAAAGGAAAGCAGAGTTATAATAAATAAAATGGTTATCCTTATATTTGTTATTTGCGCGGTAATAGCGGCGTTAATTATGACTGCATGGATATATTTTGATTTAGTAAGTAATCCCTTAGGTATTGTTGCGGTCGCATTTCCGCTGATTATATTCGGACTTATGTCTCCTAATTTTGTAAGATTTGAGCCATTAAGAAAATATCAGAAATCAATGGAGGCAAGGCGCGCGGGAATAGCTTATTCCGATAATCTTTCAATTTCCGAGCTTGATGAAGAAGTAGGATATGTTGAGGGATCAAATCAGTTCCAGATCAATAACGATGTATTTAATAAAATAAAAGCCGAAAGATCAGCAACGACGGTTAAGACAACTAATTCTGATTTGGTTTCCGATTCAAAGGAGCTCGAAAATAATAATATAAATAACAATGAGCCGGATCTTCCAAAACAGCCGTATGTAGAGGTTATGGGAGAGGTTAGAGAAAATCACTCGGCTGTCGATGATTCACCTCTGAAAAAAATACATTCGGAAGGTACAAGAATAAACAGAAGCCGTCACTATATAGATGTTCCGGAAGAAGCTCAACAGGCGCCCGTTCAAGACGGTTATTCGGATAATAATAAAACTGAAAAAGCCGAACCAAACAGGTTTTCGGCAAACAGAAGGTTTTGATTATGGCAAAACTCTTTTTACCGTCTTTACCCGTATGTCCTCACTGCAACACGGTGTACAGATATTCGGACGTAAAGAAGATAATGTTTAAGAAAAGTGAAAAATGCTATCACTGCAAAAAGAATTTTAAAATCTCCAAAAAAAAGCTGATCATAATGATAATAGAGCTGTTGATCATATATGCGGCTCTCGGTCTGTTTTTAATAGGAGTTGTAGGAATTAAACCGTTGGTGCTCTTTATTATTAATGTATTTTTAGTAGCGGCAGGAATACTGCTGATACCTTACTATATTATGTTTGTGAAGAAGAAGTGATCGGAGGATAATATGGAAGCAGATAAGAATATCGAAAAAGTTGAAGAGAATATTGAGATAACAAAAGTTGAACAGGAATACGGCGCGGATGAGATCCAGGTTCTTGAAGGACTCGAGGCAGTAAGAAAACGCCCGGGTATGTATATAGGATCAACGGGACCCCGCGGACTCCATCATCTTGTTTATGAAATAGTTGATAATTCGATCGACGAGGCGCTTGCGGGCTACTGCTCAAAAATCGACGTAGTGATCGAGCCCGGAGATATTATCAGAGTTTCGGATAACGGCCGCGGAATCCCGGTAGGAGTTAACAGCAAAACGGGAATCCCCGCCGTAACGGTAGTATTTACGGTACTCCACGCGGGCGGTAAGTTCGGCGGCGGAGGATATAAGGTATCGGGCGGTCTGCACGGCGTAGGCGCATCGGTAGTAAACGCTCTGTCCGAATGGCTCGAAGTTAAAGTCTGCGACGGCGAGGATGTTTATTTTCAGCGTTATGAGCGCGGTAAAATAATCAACGACCTCGAAAAAATCGGTAAATCCGACATTAAAGGTACAGAGGTACGCTTCAAGGCTGATCCCGAGGTGTTCAAGGAGACAACGGTTTACGATTATACGATACTCGAAAGAAGATTAAGAGAGCAGGCTTTCCTCAACGCCGGCGTTCACATCGAGTTGAGAGATGAGCGCGACCCCGAAAATATCCTTAAAAACAACTTCCACTACGAGGGCGGTATAAAGAGCTTTGTTCAGTATATCCACAAAAAACGCTCGCTTCAGGTTATACACCCCGATGTTATTTATTTTAATTCTAAAAATGATGAGGACACTGTAGCGGTCGAGATCGCTATGCAGTATAACGAGAGCTACAACGAAAATCTGCTCACGTTCGCCAATAATATCCACACCACGGACGGCGGTACACACGAGGAAGGCTTTAAGCGCGCATTAACCTATGTTATGAACGACTACGCGCGCAAATTCGGTAAGCTCAAAGAAAACGATAAAAACCTGAGCGGCGAGGATGTCCGCGAGGGTATCACGGCGATAATCAGCGTTAAGCTTAAAGAAGCGCAGTTTGAAGGTCAGACCAAAGCAAAGCTCGGCAACACCGAGGTAAGAACGATGGTCGACAAGCTTGTGCGCGATAAGCTGATGACATACCTTGAAGAAAATCCCGCCGTATCAAAGGCGATATTTGAAAAGGCGCTCGCGTCAGCAAGGGCGAGAGAGGCTGCGAGAAAGGCGAGAGAGAGCGTTAGAAGAAAGTCGGCGCTCGAATCCGCACAGCTTCCCGGTAAGCTTGCCGACTGCCAGTCGCGCGACAGCAGCGAGACAGAGATATTCATCGTTGAGGGTGACTCGGCGGGCGGTTCCGCAAAGGGCGGCCGTGACAGAAGGATCCAGGCTATCCTGCCGCTCTGGGGCAAGATGCTCAATGTTGAAAAGGCGAGGATCGACCGCGTTTACGGCAATGATAAGCTGATGCCGGTCATTACCGCGCTCGGCACGGGAATCGGCGACGAATTTGATATTGAAAAACTCAGGTATGACAAGGTCATCATTATGGCGGATGCCGACGTCGACGGCTCGCACATCCGCACACTCCTTTTGACCTTCTTCTTTAGATATATGAAGCCGCTTATCGAGGCGGGTCACGTTTATATAGCTCAGCCTCCGCTCTACAGGATAACAAAGGGCAAGGAGCATAAATACGCTTACTCCGATATTGAGCGCGACCAGATCTTGGCGACTATCGAGGGCAAAACCGAGATACAGCGCTATAAGGGTCTCGGTGAGATGGACTCGGAGCAGCTTTGGGAGACCACTATGAATCCCGATTCAAGGCTTATGCTCAGGGTCGAGCTCAGCGACGCCGAGGAGGCTGACGAGACCTTTACTATCCTGATGGGCGACAAGGTCGAGCCGAGACGTGAGTTTATTGAGAAAAACGCAAAGTATGTGCAAAACCTCGATGTTTGATATTTACGGAGGAAATTATGCATTCAAGAAGTTATATTACGGTAAGATATGCCGAAACAGATAAAATGGGAATAGCTCACCATTCAAATTATCCGGTATGGTTCGAGGTAGGAAGAACAGATTTTATCAAGATGTTCGGGTCGACATATTCAGATATGGAAAAAGCGGGACTTATGCTTCCGGTCGTCAACCTCAACTGCCACTTCAATCTTCCTGCACGCTATGAGGATGAGCTTATCGTCCGCACGTGGTGTATCCATATCACCGCGGCGAGGATAGAATTCTTGTATTCGGTAAAAAAGAAAGAAAGCGACGGCAGAGAGGTAGAGCTTTGCTACGGCACAACAGAGCACGGATTTATCGACGCAAAAACATTTAAGCCGTGCAGCGTAAAAAAACGTATGCCCGAGCTTTACGCCAAACTCAACGGAAACATTAAAGAAATTTAAAATCATAAAGTTCAATAAATTTTTCTGTCGAGAATCAGAGATAAATAAAACAACAACTTTGGAAACGTTTTAAAATGAGGTAATAAGATGGACAACGAGCAGCAAGTGAATGATAAAAGAATAATTGACGTTGACCTGCAAAACGAAATGAGGCAGAGCTTCCTCGATTACTCAATGAGCGTAATCGTGGCAAGAGCGCTGCCCGATGTGCGCGACGGCTTAAAGCCTGTTCACAGAAGGATCCTTTATACAATGTACGAGAGAGGACTCGAGCCCTCAAAGCCCTACCATAAGTGCGCCGATACAGTCGGTTCCGTGCTCGGTGCATACCACCCCCACGGCGACGCGTCGGTTTATGACGCTATGGTTCGTCTGGCTCAGGACTTCTCAATGAGATATATGCTGGTTGACGGCCACGGAAACTTCGGTTCGGTCGACGGCGACCCGCCGGCGGCGTACAGATACACCGAGGCGAAGATGAGCAAGATCTCTATGGAAATGCTCACCGATATAGACAAGAACACGGTCGATTTCGTTCCGAACTACGATGACAGGCTCGAGGAGCCGGTAGTGCTTCCGAGTCGTTTTCCAAACCTGCTTGTAAACGGTTCGAGCGGTATCGCCGTTGGTATGGCTACCGAGATCCCGCCGCACAACCTCGGCGAGACTATCGACGCCGCCTGCGCGTACATAGATAACCCCGATATCGAGCTTCCCGAGCTGATGGAATGTATTCCCGGTCCGGATTTCCCGACCGGCGGAATAATTATGGGCAGAAGCGGTATCCGCGCGGCTTACGCCACAGGTAAGGGCAAAATCACCGTCCGCGCCAAGACAGAGATAGTCGAGGCGAAAAACGGCAGATTCAAGATAATCGTCACCGAGCTTCCCTATAAGGTCAACAAGGCGAGATTGATAGAAAATATCGCGAACCTTGTAAAGGACAAAAGGATAGAGGGTATCTCAAATATAGAGGATCACTCCGACCGCAAGGGTATGCACGTTGAGATAGATGTAAAGCGCGACGCGTCACCGCAGATCGTGCTCAATCAGCTGTTTTCTTATACTCAGCTCCAGGTCACCTTCGGCGCGATCATGCTTGCTATCGTTGACGGCCAGCCCAAGATACTCACGCTAAAGGATATGCTCAAGTGCTATGTTGAATTTCAGGAGGATGTTATCCGCCGCCGCACAGAGTACGACTTAAAAAAGGCTCAGGACAGAGAGCATATTTTAGAGGGATTGAAGATCGCGATAGATTTTATTGACGAAGTCATCGCGATAATCAGAAAGAGCAAGGATCTTCCCTCGGCGCGCACGGCGCTGATGGAGCGCTTCGGTCTTGACGAGGTACAGGCGCAGGCTATCGTTCAGATGCGTCTCGGACAGCTCACAAATATGGAGCGTCACAAGATCGAGGACGAGATCGCCGCTCTGCAGGAAAAAATCAAGAACTTCCTCGAGATTTTGGCGAGCGACACAAGAAAGCTCGAGATCGTCAAGGAAGAACTTATCGCTATCAGAAATAAATACGCCGACCCGCGCCGCACAGAGATCTGCGCGATCAGCGGCGAGGTTGATATTGAGGATCTTATTCCTCAGGAGGAGTGCGTGCTCACACTCACCCAGTTTGGTTACGTCAAGCGTCTCGCGGTAGATACATACAAGACCCAGCGCAGAGGCGGCAGGGGAGTATCGGGTATGTCTCGCCGCGAAGAGGACGTCGCGACAGAGATGTTCATCATCAATTCCCACGACTATGTTCTGTTCTTTACCGATAAGGGCAGGGTATACAGGCTCAAATGCTACGAGGTACCCGAGGGCAGCAGACAGTCAAAGGGTCTCAATATCGCAAATCTATTGCCGATTTCAAACGATGAAAAAGTGACCTCGATGATCAGGGTGCCCGAGTTTGACGAGAATAAGTACCTAATTATGGTCACCCGTCACGGCATCGTCAAGAGGATATCGCTCAACGCGTACAACACTGCGCGCAAGGGCGGACTTATCGCGCTCGAGCTCAATGAAGGCGATGAGCTCGCGTGGGTAAGAATGACAGACGGCAGCGCCAACGTCATCGTAGCCACCAGAAAGGGCGTCGCGATAAGATTCAAAGAAACCGACGTCCGTCCCATGGGCAGACTCGCCCGAGGCGTTAAGGCGATCAGCCTTAAAGAGGGCGACGAGGTAGTAGGAATGAGTGTTGTCCGCGAGGGCGGCCTTGTGCTGACCGTCAGCGAGACGGGTTACGGCAGGCTGTCGAACCCGGATGACTACCGCATCCAGACAAGAGGCGGAAAGGGACTCACGAACTACCATGTCGACAAGTACGGAGATGTAGCCGCAATCAAGGTAGTCGACCTCGACGACGATATCATTATGATCTCGCAGGACGGCATAATCATCCGTATCGCCGCGGAGTCGATCAGGGTCTGCTCGCGTCCGTCAAAGGGCGTTACCCTGATGAAGACAGGCGAGGGCGACAAGGTCGTCACCCTGGCAAGAGCGCCGCAGGTGGTTGATGAAGAAGAGCCGGAAGATGAAAACGCAGAAGAAACATCAGAAGAACCGGCAGAAGAGGATAGCTAAAATTTCGGCTACGCCGAAGCTAAATGTGACTTTGTCACGCTAAATTTGTTCCGCAAGCTTTTCCGGATAATCAGCTGCGCGCAAGCGCAATTTAGCTATTGAGCAAAGCGAAATAATTTAGATGCGTCGCAAGACGCAATTTAGCTGTTTCCGAAGGAAACAATTTCGCTCAATTAAAGGAAAGTGTATGAAAAAATTAAAAGGAATTACGGCATTACTGTTGTCGGCTGTGTTTGCGCTCAGCCTTGCCGCTTGTTCAAAGGACGGCGTAAAGCTCGACATTGAACAGCCAAAGAGTATTTCCACCGAGGAAGACGGCGAGGAAGCGCCTGTTTCCGACGCTATCGAAATGAGCGAAAACGTCAACGGCAGACGGTTTACGCTTACGCTCCACGAGTTTACCGTGCGTTATAACGCGGCAAAAAGGCTGGTTCAAGATACCGACCTGATAATAGAAGGCAACTGGCGGGAGATGGGCGACCCCGAGACCGACAACAAAGGGGTAAAAATTCAATATTATTACTACGACGATTACAACGTCAACATAACCGCCACGGTAGAGACCGAAAGCGGCAAGCTGATGAATGTCGGCGTAGGAACAACTATGAGTCATTTTATGTCGGAGGAAAGCGGCGAGAACAACAGCGACGAGATCCTCCGCAAGGCGGCTCTTATGGCTGACGCCGCCTGCTGCTTCGGCAGCGATAAAATCGACACTCTCCAGGATATTTTTTATCAGATAGCAACGGGACCGGAAGACTCTCTGTGGTACGAGGGCTTTGTGTTCACACTCAGCACCAAGGAGAACAAAAGCGACAGCAAAAACGGAATTATGCTGTTCAGGGTTTTCCCAATCACCGATGAGCTGAGAAAAGAGTGGAGACTAAATGACTACAAACCGAGTAAAAGCTAAAAGATATTAAACGCAAACTGCTGACGGAAACGCCGGCAGTTTTGCTTTTAAATGAATAGGGAAGAGTGAATAAGAAATAAGGAAGAAAAGTTTAGTTGCCGAGTTTTCCTTAACATTTAAAGGCTCCCCTGACGTGCGAAAGCACTTTAGGGGAGCTGTCGCGTACGGCTTAAGCCGTACACTGCGACTGAGGGGTTTTCGCTTCCGAAAGCAGTTGATTTGTTATAAATAACGGGTCAAAAACATCAAGGACGACCCCTCCGCCGCCTTAGGGCGGCGCCTCCCCTAAAACGCTTCGTGTGTCAGTGGAGGATTTAAATTCTATTCGTAGAGGTCGGTCTTGACTTAACCGCGCCCTCGGAATGACAGGGGTTTTCTTTATTATAAATACAATAAAAATAATCGGAAAAAAATAAAAAAATCACGCTGTCATCTTTTTGGGATAACAGCGTGAAAATCATCATAAAACTATTCGGCAAAAAATTTTATTATCCTATCCAGATAATCGGGAGCCTCGTCATAGACCGCGTGGCCGTAGTTTTCGTACATATACAGCCTCGCGTTCGCTTTTTCGGCGAGCTCAACGGAGGCTTGCGCTCCGAGTACATTGTCGTTTTCGGCGCCGATAACAAAAATCGGGCAGGTGATTTTATCGAGCTCATCGAGCAGATCAAAGCCGTCGCAGGCTTTGGCATAAACCGCGAACCGCTCAAGTTCAAGGTCGCTTGTATTTATGAGCAGCTCTTTAATAAACTTTCCAAACTGCTCGGAAAACTCATTTGAATAAACAGCATTTAAAAAGCTGTCGATCAGCGCATCGGTTTTTTTCTCCTCGGCAAGCCTTGCCCAGTTTTTGACCGCGCCGCTGTTCTGCTCGGTGATCCTCGCGGCGGTCGAGCCGAGCGCGAGCTTTTTTACAATGTCGGGTCGCTTCAGCGTGATATACTGAGCGATCATTCCGCCCTGCGACACGCCGAAAACATACGCGTGTTTTATCCCGAGTATGTCGAACGCCTCAATGGTATCGTCAGCCATATCCTCTACGGTGTAAACTTCGCCGCAGTCGAGCCTGCGGTCAAAAACATAAACCGTGTAGTCGCTGTTCATCGCCCTGTACGCCGAGGCGACGCTGTCGGCGGTTTCGCTGACGCTTTTCAGGCTGAGCCCGGGAATGATGACCGCGGGTTTATCGCCGCTGCCGAATTTAAAATATTTCATTTTAAATTTGTCGGTGTTGACCGTTTGGACTTTTACTGACATATTATTTAAGCTCGCTTACGGGGATCCTTTCATACGGGGCGCCGTCTAACGTAAGAGTATCTCCGTCTACCGAATATTTAAATGTTTTGGTTTCTTCTTTGTTGGAGGTATAAGTGTAGGTGATTTGACCGTCCTTTGCGGAGTATTTAGCAAAATAAAACGACACGCCGTAGTTTTCATACATAATTCCGCTCTTATCAAAGTAGTAATATTCTCCGTTTTTGTCCTTCCAAGCGCCGAGCAGGTCTTCGTCAATAACGGGGTCGGGATCGGGAATGGGAACATAAGAGAAGGTAGCGAGTTTTTTGATCTTGGTTGTTTTTTTGGTTTTGATATTGGTCAAGGTCAGCTCGTTTTTGTCATCGGAAAACTCATATGTATATGTGCCGTTGATGCCGAACATCATCTGCGCCGTAATAGTGGACACAATGTTTCCGCTTCCGTCGTCCTTGTTTTCCACACTGTAATTTTCAACATAACCGTTGGTGCCGACAATAAGGTACGCTTTTTTGTTTCCGTCAAATACATATACAAAGCTCTTGAATTGCGAGCCCTCGCCGTCAACGATCTGCCATGCTCCGGCAAAGTCGTCACCTTCGTAATTGATTGCGTGCAGCTTGCTCAAATCAGCCTGGTCGGCGCCACTGTTGCCGGACTTATCATCAGACGAGGAGTCTTTGTCATTTTGTTCAACGGATGAGTCGCTCGATGATTTGCTGTTATCCTCTCCGCAGCCCGCAAAAACCGCAATTGAAGATAACGCCAGCACAACGCACAGGATTTTGATAAATATTTTCATATAAACAAAGCCTTTCGTAAATATTTTCCTATCTAATTCTATAATTATCCGTCAAAAAAGTCAATACGAAAAACGCCGTCGAATTTTGCGGTGACGCAAAAAGCCAAAAAAAACTCAAATAAAGCAAAAATAGTGTTGCCAAGCAGGTCGTTTTTTGATATAATAAAATTTAAATATATGTAATGGATGGAGGAAGAAAGTATGTTGGACACAAACTTTGACAACAAATTCGGCAAACAAGGCCTGACCTTTGACGACGTTCTGCTTATTCCGGGCGAGTCAAACGTTGAGCCGAAGAACGTTGATGTTTCTACAAACCTGACAAAAACAATCAAGCTTAACACTCCACTTATGACCGCGGCTATGGATACCGTAACCGAGACCGAGATGGCGATCGCGATCGCCCGTGAAGGCGGCGTCGGTATCATCCATAAGAATATGCCTATCGAAAGGCAGTCCGATATGGTCGACCGCGTTAAGAGAAGCGAAAACGGAGTAATCGTAAATCCGTTTTTCCTCTCACCCGAAAACACCGTAAGAGACGCTGACGCGCTTATGGGCAAGTACAAAATCTCGGGCGTTCCCATCTGCACCGACGGCAAGCTGGTCGGCATCATCACAAACCGTGATATGCGCTTTATGACCGCCGAGGATTTTTCGCAGCCGATCTCAAAGGTAATGACAAGGGGCAGCCTTGTTACCGCTCCTGTGGGAACGACTCTTTTGCAGGCTCAGTCGATTTTGCGCGAGCATAAAATAGAAAAGCTCCCGATCGTTGACGAAAACGGAGCTCTCAAGGGACTAATCACTATAAAGGATATAGAAAAAAGCGTTCAGTATCCCAATTCGACCCGTGACGACAAGGGCAGACTCATCTGCGGCGCGGCTATCGGCGCGACTGCCGACGTGCTCGACAGAGTGGCGGCTCTTATCGAAGCCGGCGTAGACGTTGTCGTTCTCGATTCCGCTCACGGACACAATTCGAACGTAGTCAATTCCGTAGCCAAGGTAAAAAGCGCGTACCCCAACCTCCCGCTTGTTGCCGGTAATATCGCGACAGCCGAGGCGGCAAAATCGCTTATCGCCGCGGGCGCGGACGCTGTAAAGGTCGGTATCGGCCCCGGCTCTATCTGCACAACAAGGATCGTAGCCGGTATCGGCGTGCCGCAAATCACCGCTATCTATGACGCGGCTTGCGAGGCGGCAAAGTCCGGAGTACCCGTAATCGCCGACGGCGGTATCAAATACAGCGGAGATATCGTAAAGGCTCTCGCCGCGGGCGGCAGCGTAGTAATGGTCGGCTCGCTTGTAGCAGGCTGTGAGGAAAGCCCCGGAGAGAACGAGATCTATCAGGGCAGACAGTTCAAGGTCTACCGCGGAATGGGCAGCCTCGGCGCAATGGGCAAGGGCAGTGCGGACCGTTACTTCCAGGCGAGCAACCGCAAGTTCGTTCCGGAGGGCGTAGAGGGAAGAGTGCCTTACAAGGGACTCCTCTCCGACACCGTTTACCAGCTTATGGGCGGCCTCAAGGCAGGTATGGGCTACACCGGATGTGCGACTATCGCCGAGCTTCACGAGAAGGCACACTTTGTCAACATCTCGGGTGCAGGACTCAGAGAAAGCCATCCGCACGACATCCAGATCACAAAGGAAGCCCCGAACTATTCGTACAACTTTTCATAATTTTTGATTTACAGAGGCGTGACGATCGGCGCGTCTCTTTTTCTGTCAAAAAGGTATATAAATATACAAATTTTTATTGATTTAACAAAATATTTATGTTATTATGATAATAATATAAATACCATAAAAGGAGAGTTGTTATGTATAGATTAGGTATTGACCTCGGCGGCACAAACATCGTCGCGGGCGTGGTAAACGAGGAATACAAGATCGTTGCGAGAGCAAGCTGCAAGACAAACGTTCCCCGTCCCGAGAGCGAGATCTGCGACAGTATGGCGGAGGTCGCCAAAAAAGCGGTAGAAAAAGCCGGTATCAAAATGGAAGACGTCGAGAGCATCGGCATCGGCGTACCGGGCGCAGTTAACCCAAAAACAGGCGTGATCGAGTATTCGGCAAACCTGTTCTTCCACAACTGGGAAGTCGTAAAGATGATGAAGGAAAGGCTCGACACCAAGGTGATCATCGAGAACGACGCCAACGCGGCGGCTCTCGGCGAGTACCTCGCTGGCAGCGCAAAGGGCGCTAAAAACGCCGTTGCGATCACCCTCGGAACCGGCGTAGGCGGCGGAATAATCATCAACGGCAAAATCTACAGCGGCTCAAACTTCGCGGGAGCGGAGCTCGGCCATATGGTCATCGTCAAGGACGGCAAGGAATGCGGCTGCGGAAGAAAGGGCTGCTGGGAAGCGTACGCCTCCGCAACGGGTCTTATCAACCTGACAAAGCAGAAGATCCTTTCCGAAAAGCTCGACTTCAGCTATATGCTCAAGGTTGCCGACGGCGACATCAACAAGGTCAACGGCAAGACCGCATTTGACGCCGCCGCGGCGGGCGATCTCGACGCGCAGGAGGTGCTCGACGAGTACTTCGGCTACCTTGCTACGGGTCTTGTAAATATCATCAATATCTTCCAGCCCGATGTTCTCTGCATCGGCGGCGGAATCTCTAATCAGGGCGAAAACCTCCTCCGCCCGCTCAGAAAGATAATCGAGGAAGAGCGCTACACCAAACACAACGACAAGCAAACGCTTATCTGCACCTGCACCCTCGGCAACGACGCCGGAATCATCGGCGCGGCATTCCTTGACTGATAAATCAAATAACATAATAATCACTATACCAACCAATAAACAAACCGTTAAGCCTGCTTCGCAACGAGCAGGCTTGTTTTTTGCATAATTTTTATAAAATACACAAAAAACCAGAAAAATGTTACCTGTTTTTAGTTTTGTGTATTGACTAAATACAAAAAACATAATATAATTAATATAACTAATTTTTTAT
>CADBXH010000020.1 GCA_902798605.1 uncultured Ruminococcus sp.
CTCCGCGAGCGGTTTGATGCCGTCTGTGCCGAGGTATCCGTTGACCGTGAGCGCGTCCGCGCCGAAAGCGTGGACTTCTTCTCCGCAGATGTCGGTAGTGCCGAGGTGAGCCGCGGCGTAAGCCTGCATAGTTGTGCCGATGTCGTTGCGCTTGCCGTCGGTGATGACGAACATACCCTTTGACTGAGCATAAGCGATAGTGTCGGCAAGAGCCTTTACGCCCTGCCATCCATACATTTCATAATAAGCCGCTTGGGGCTTGATCGCGGGAACGATGTCGTAAATTTTGTCGATGATAGCCTTGTTGAACTCAAACAACGCCGCTGCAGCGCCTTCAAGGGTTTTGCCGTACTTTTCAAAGCAGGCGTCCTTGATCGAGGCGGGAACATACTCGAGCTTGGGGTCGAGCCCTGCGACGGTTGGGTTTTGAGTTTCGGCTATCTTTTCGATCAATCTGTCAAATGCCATAATAAAATACTCCTTGTTTTTAGCTACAGCGTAAGCTGTAAATTAGCTGTTAATAATATCGTAAAGGTCATTGGCGAACTTGAAGTAATCCTTGCGGTCGTCCTGAACAAACTGGATAGCCGGACGCGGATGGGTGTTGTACTGACCCGTGAGCATATAGGGAATGTCATATCCCCATTTTACGCCCTGCTCGCGCAGAGTGTTCATATGCTGCTGAATAAACTTGATGATCGGGTTGACCTTGTACTTCGGGTTTTTGAGGAAGCCGAGCAAAAGCTCAAGGGAACAGTTGCCCGCGCCTCTGCCCATTCCGTCCACAGTAGCGTCAAGGTAGCTGGCGCCGTAAGCCATTGCGTCGATCGTGTTAGCGAACGCGAGCTGCTGGTTGTTGTGGGCGTGGATACCCGTGAGCTTGCCGTACTTTTCGGCGATCTCTCCGTACATCTCGGCGTAACGTCTTGATTCCTCGGGGTAGAGCGAGCCGTAGCTGTCTACGATGTAGAAGCACGAAACGGGCGTCTGTCCCAAAATCTCGAGTGCGGTTTTTAAATCCTCGGTACGCGCCTTTGAGATAGCCATAATGTTTATCGTGGTCTCGTACCCCTGCTTTGCGCAGTACTCGATCATCTCTACCGCGGCGGGGATAGTGTTGATGTAGGTTGCGACCCTCACCATATCGATCGGGCTTTCCTCCTTGGGGATGATGTCCTCCTCAAAGTCGGTCCTGCCGACGTCCGCCATTACCGAGATTTTCATTTTAGTATTGTTTTCTCCGACGATCTTGCGGATGTCTTCGTCATTACAGAACTTCCACTTGCCGAAATCATCCTCGTCAAAAATCTCCTTTGACGCCTTGTAGCCGAACTCCATATAGTCAACGCCTGCCTTGAGGTTTGCCTTGTAAAGAGACTCTACAAATTCGTCGGTGAAGAAAAAGTCGTTACATAGTCCGCCGTCACGGATCGTCGCGTCTACAACGCGCAGGTCCTGTCTGACGGACAGAAGATTACCTTTTTGTGCCAATTATACCACTCCTATTTTTAGCTGAATCGTTTCCTTCGGGAACAATTTAGCTGTTAATATATACTGTTTTTCCGCCTAAGATCGTTCTTTTTACCCTGCCTGTCATAGTCAGGTTTTTGAACGGCGTGTTTTTGCTTTTGCCGTGAAGCTTGTCGATGTCTACCGTCCACTGCTCGTTAAGATCGACCAGCGCGATATCCGCGGGAGCTCCTACGCTCAAAGTGCCGGCGTTGAGCCCTAATATCTTGGCGGGATTCACGCTCATTTTTTCGATGAGCTGCTCGAACGTGAGCAAGCCGGGTTTTACAAGATTTGTTATTCCCGCCGCCAGCGAGGTCTCCATACCGATCGAGCCGTTCGGAGATTTTTCAAAATCCGATTTCTCCTCGGGAGTATGGGGCGCGTGGTCGGTGGCGATCGCGTCAAGTGTGCCGTCTTGCAAGCCCTCGATTATCGCCAGCCTGTCCTCCTCGGTGCGCAGGGGCGGATTCATTCTGTAGTCCGCATCGCGCTTGAGAAGCTCGTTTTCGGTCAGCGAAAAGTAATGAGGCGCGGTCTCGGCTGTCACCTTGACTCCGCGGTTTTTTGCGTCGCGGATAAGGGCAACGCTCGTTTTTGTGCTGACGTGGCAGATGTGAATAGGCACATCCTCCGCCGCGGCGAGAGCTATCTCTCGCGCTGTCCCACAGTCCTCGGCGGACGCGGGAATACCCTTTACGCCGAGCTGCTCGGAAATCTTGCCCTTGTTCATTTTGCCGCCGTCTGCTAAATACAAGTCCTCGCAATGGGCGACTACCGTCATACCGAGCTTTGGCGCGGCTATCATTGCCTCGCTCAAAAACGCGGTATTCTCAACAGGTCTGCCGTCGTCGCTGAGGCCGATCGCGCCTGCCGCTTTCAGGGCTTGCAGGTCGGTTTTCTCCTCGCTCTTTAAGCCCTTGGTGATGCTTGCGGCAACGTACACGCGCGCGTCGGCAGATTTTGCCTTATCCAAAATATATTTTACCGTTTCGGGGTCATCCGTTGTCGGGGCGGTGTTGGGCATTGCGAGCAAGCTTGTCACTCCGCCCGCCGCCGCCGCGCGGCAGCCGGTGATTATGTCTTCCTTTGCGGTCTGGCCGGGGTCGCGGAGATGAACGTGCATATCCACAAGTCCCGGTACGGCGCAAAGGCCTTCGGCGTTGATGATCTCGCCGTTTGAGCTGAGGCTTTCGCCGATCTCGGCGATCACCCCGTCCTTGATTTTTATGTCGAAAACGCCGTTTAGCTTATCTGCGGGTGATACTACCGCGGCGTTTTTTATTAAAAGCTCTGACATATTTTCAGTCCTATCTTTTGCGCGGAGGTACTCCCGTGCGGTTTTGGTGATTAACGGGTCTGCGCTGTTGTGAGCCCGGTCTGCGCTTCTTTTGAGTCGGTCTGCGCTTTTGCGGAGCAGGTCTGCGCTGAGGCTGAGCGCTCGGTCTGCGCTGCGGCGGCTTGCGGTCAGTTCTCTTATGAACTTGGACAAGTCCTCCGTTTTCTGCCTGCTGACGCTGCCTTTCGGCGCGCTCTCTTGCTCTGCGTTTGCGGTCTTCCTCGTACTGGCGGCGTTTTTCCTCTGCCTTTTTGCGCTGTCTTTCGCGCTTTACGTTTGTGATGAAGTATCCGCAGTGAACAAAGAAGCTCTTTACTCCGTTGCCCGCGCTCTTCAGCGCTTTGGTAACAGCCTCGCCCTTTTTCGGAGGATCTTTTTCGACTTCGTCCGCGCGGCGTTCCATCTCGCCGATAACATCGTATTCCTCGGCATTTTGGATATCCTTGCTGCTGATGACGCCCATTACCTTTCTGGGTGATTCTTCAAAGAAATCGTTGCTGTCAACGAATTTTGTGTGCTTTGCTTCATCCCTTACAAGGACCTCGTCATCATCGTCTTCATCTTCTTCGTCCGAATCAAAAGCTAAGATCGCGTTTCTTATCTCATCTCTGAGGCTTGCGTCCTTGCTTTCTTTTCCTTCTTTGGGCTTTGCTTCGATCACATCGGGTTCGGGAGCCTGTTCCTGTTCGGATTCGGGCTGCTCCTGTTCCTCGGGCTGCTCCTGTTCCTCGGGCTGCTCCTGATCGATCTGCTTTGGTTCTTCCTCCGGCGCAGGCTCGGAAGACATCTCCTCTGCCTTGGGCTCCTCTGCCTCGGGCTCTGCAACCGCGGCTGTTTCTTCCTTCGGCTCGGGCTGATCGTTAACAAGTTCAGCTTCGATTATATCAAGCTCTTCATCTTGCTCCGCGGGCTTTGCCTTTGGCTTTACGGGGAAATCAAACTTTTTTGTAGTATCGGACTGCGCCTCGCCCTCGGGCTGTGAAGGCTCGTCCTCAAAAAACTCCGATACCTGATCGGTGTTATCTATAGTTTCGTCCTTTGCCTCTGTCTGCTCTTCCGGGGCTTTTGGAAGAGCCTGAATAAAATTTGGCTTTCCCCCCTCATCGTCGCCGAGCAGTGCGTCTATCTCTTCGTCAGAGTAACGTCTGCCGGGCTCACGGGTTTTTGCCGGAGCGGGTTCTTCTGCGCCGTAGCCGTCCGAGTATGAGCGGTCGTTTGCAGAATTATCATCCTCAAAGCCATAGGAATCGATATCGTACAAATCATCATCCTTTGCGCTGTCGGACTCAACAACGCCGCTGTCATTATCGTTATCGTGATGAGAATGTCGATCGGTACGGCTTGTTGTGTACTTGCCCGCGAGCTCCTCGAGGATCTTATCATTCTTTGATTTTTTTCTGCGGCGCTTTGTGACCTTAACGATAATAATGATCAATACGATGATCAGGATCAAAAGCGCTCCGCCGATAATCAATATGATCGGCAGGTTCGGGTTAGAGAGATCTAAAAATCCGACCTTGTGGAACTCAACGCTGGAAACGATATTGCCGAACACCTCGTAGTCATCCGGCGAAACACTTCCCTCGTTGCTCTTGAGGGTGATATTGACGCTCTGACCGTCGAACACGGTGTTCGCCTGATACACGTAGATCAGCGAACCGTTATCGTCGGGCAGCCTTGTATCAAACTCGAGCCAGACAACATTTGTTTCGGCTTTATCGACCGTACAGGCGGTATACTCGTTTTGGCTGACAAAGTTCCTTGCGATCTCGCTGAGCTTGTCCGCCTCTAACTGGTTATAGTTGCCGATCTTTTTGCTGTCTTCGGTTTCTGTCATTGCGACTGTGACCGTCAGCTTTCCGCTGCTGTTCATACCCTGAAGGTAGATATTGCTGTCCTCAAAACTCTTCTTGGTAGTATTGTAGTCTATATCGAACAGCGAAAAATACTTGTCGTTAGCGTCTGAGTCACGCGTTACCGCGGTAAAATCCTCGGGCAGAGTGATCGCCATATCCGAAATCTCGTGAATATGGTACTGTCCCGCGGCAAATGCCGTGACCGCGCTCATAAGGGCAATCACCGCGCAAAGAAGCGCTGCCGACGCTTTTTTTAGCGATTTTGATTTCATTTCCTTTTCCCCCCGGAAAATAGATTTTATGGTTTATTTTATAGTTTTTTACAATAAAACATACACTAAATTATTATACTAAATTTTCGGTTTAAAAACAAGCGTTTTTTATCAGGAAATATGCCGTTATTGCGGATATATAGGATATTATTTTTGGGCAACGTGACATTGTAAGTCTTCCATACCGCAAAAAAGCCCCTCCCAACAATGTTGAGAGAGGCTGGATGTATTAAATACGATCGGCTCGCCAAAGGCGAATTTAGCTGCGCAAGCCGCAATTTAACTTTAAATTATGTGTCCCTTAGCGCGGATAACGTCGATGACCTGATCAACATACTTTTCGCAGGTCTCGTCACTGTCCGCCTCTACCATTACGCGGATAACGGGCTCTGTGCCGGATTCTCTGAGCAGGATACGTCCGCTGTCGCCGAGAGCCTCGGTGACCTTTTCGACCTCTGCCTGAACGTCGGGGTCGTTCTTAGCGTCGGGCTTCGACTTTACCTTAACGTTCTTGAGTACCTGGGGATACATAACCATGGGAGCCGCGAGTTCGCTCATGGGCTTCTCCTTGGCGAGCATAACCTCCATCAACTTGAGCGATGTGAGGATACCGTCGCCGGTGGTAGCATACTTTGAGAAGATGATATGACCGGACTCCTCGCCGCCGATGCGGTTGCCTGTCTGGAGCATATTCTCATAAACGTACTTGTCGCCGACCTTGGTCTTGTCGCATTCGATGCCGACCTTGTCGAGCGCCTTGAACAGACCGTAGTTGCTCATGATAGTACAAACTACCTTGTTGTTGAGGAGCTTTCCTCTCTCCTTCATATAGCAGCCGTACATATAGATGATGTGGTCGCCCGTGACAACGTTGCCCTTTTCGTCAACCGCGAGGCAGCGGTCGGCGTCTCCGTCGTAAGCAAAGCCTACGTCAAGGCCGTTGTCAACAACGAACTTCTGAAGATGCTCGATGTGGGTAGAACCGCAGTCGGTGTTGATATTGAAGCCGTCGGGCTGGTTATTGATAACATATGTCTTTGCGCCGAGAGCGTCAAACACTCCCTTCGCGATCTGCCAAGCCGCGCCGTTTGAAACGTCGAGACCTACCTTAACGCCCTTAAAGCTGTATTTGCTCATTGAGATGAGGTAGCCGATGTAGCGGTTACGTCCCTCAACGTAGTCAACTGTTCTTCCGATATTCTCTCTCTGAGCTACGGGGATCTCGAGCTTGCCGTCGATGTAGTCCTCTACCTTGAGCAGAGTTTCCTCTTCCATCTTCTCACCCTTGCTGTTGAGCAGCTTGATGCCGTTGTCATAGAAGGGGTTGTGAGAAGCGGAGATCATAATACCGCAGTCAAAATCGTCGATGCGTGTGATATATGCGACAGAGGGAGTTGTGGTAACGTGCATAATATATGCGTCCGCGCCGCTCGCCATAAGGCCTGTGCAAAGAGCATACTCAAACATATAAGATGAACGGCGTGTGTCCTTACCGATAACGACCTTTGCCTTTTTGCCCATATTGTCACCGAAGTACCAGCCGAGAAAACGGCCGATTTGTACCGCGTGCTCAAAAGTCAGGTTTTTGTTTGCTTCGCCTCTGAAGCCGTCTGTGCCGAAATACTTGCCCATTAGTCTTTCTTCCTTTCTACAACCACACCCGGAGTCTTGCAAATGCTGTTCTCGGGGATAACTCCGCGAACACAGGATGTGGGATAAACATTGGAGTGTCTGCCGATCACTGTGCCCGGATTGAGGACAGCGTTGCAGCCTACCTCTACATAGTCGCCGACCATAGCGCCGAACTTTTTAACGCCTGTTTCGAGATGCTCGTCGCCGTTATGAACTACAACGAGCTTTTTGTCGGACTTGACGTTTGAGGTGATCGAGCCCGCGCCCATATGCGAGAAGTAACCCATAATCGAGTCGCCCACATAGTTGTAATGGGGTGTCTGAACGTGATCAAAGAGGATAACGTTCTTGAGCTCTACCGAGTTGCCGACTACGCAGTCAGCGCCGACAAGCGCCGAACCGCGGATGAACGCGCAGTGCCTTACCTCTGTGTTGGGGCCGATGATGCAGGGAGCTCCGAGATACGCCGAGGGGAATACGTTAGCGGTCTTGTGTACCCATACGTTTTCGGAAACCTCTTCATAATCGTCACCGAGAGTCTTGCCGAGCTCAACGATGAAGTCCTTTATGCCCTTGAGAGCCTCCCACGGGTATGTGAACTGCGAAAGGTAATCCTTCGCGAGTGTGTGGTCGAGATCATATAGATCTTTTATTGTATACATTAAAGTCTCTCCTTACTCTCAATATCGAGGAAATACTTGTACGCGCCTACTGTAAGCTCGTCACACGCAGCCTCGTCGCACGCTATGATCGCGCCGTTGTGCATCTGCAGAGCAGAGCAGGTCCATTTGTGGCTCACCGATCCTTCTACTGTCTCGGCAAGAGCCTTTGCCTTGTTATGGCCGTTGATAAGGATGAGAACCTCCTTGGAGTCGGTTACCGTGCCAACGCCTACGGAAAGAGCCTGAGCGGGAACAGCCTCGGGATCATTGCCGAAGAAACGTGAGTTTACGATCCTTGTGTCTGTTGTGAGGTCTCTCAAACCTGTGCGTGAAGCAAGGCTTGTGAAAGGCTCGTTGAAAGCGATGTGGCCGTCAACGCCGATGCCGCCCATAAAGAGGTCGATTCCGCCGTAAGAAGCGATCTTTTCCTCGTAAGCAGCGCACTCGGCCTCGGGATCGTCTGTCATACCGTTGAGGATATTGATGTTCTCGGGCTTCATATCAACAAGGTGATCAAAGAAATTGTCGTGCATAAAGTACCAGTAGCTCTGGTCATGCTCGTGGGGGAGTCCGAGGTATTCGTCCATATTGAAGGTTACAACATTGGCAAAAGAAAGCTCGCCCTTCCGGTTCATTGTGTAGAGCTCCTTGTAAACGCCGATGGGCGATGAGCCTGTGGGAAGTCCGAGCACAAAGGGACGGTCCTCCTTGTGATTCTTTATCTTCTGAGCGATGTAGTTAGCCGCCCACTTGCACATTTTATCGTAATTATCCTGAATAACAACTCTCATTATTTTTTCTCCTTAGAATTAGCTTGAAAACTTTTTATCATCAGCGTCAAGAGAACCTTTGTTACAGTTTTTATTCTGCTTTTTTCTTTCTCTCTGACGACACGCTGCTGCCGTGACGGCATCCGCCGAATCTTTCGATAACCGCCATTCCTCGTCAACCTGTTACGGTCCGGGCGCTAATAGTCTCTGATTCTCCTTCCTTACATAGAGCCTATTTTACTATATATGCGGAAAACCGTAAATCAATCCACATAACCATTCAAAATTTTATCACACGCACTGTCAAATGTCAAGATATTGTCTGCCAAAATCAGGCGGATTGCAAGATATTGTGTATCTGCTCGCAAGTCAGGGCAACCCGAGCTCATATTTTGGGCAAAGAAAAAGAGCAGACATCACGCCTGCTCTGTGTTGTGTTTGAATGTGGGAACCAAATCGCTGAGAAGCTCAACTGTCTTTTCGCTGTCGTTTGAATCCGCCGCTAAACGGATCCCCCTGAGCTTGTGGTCGAGCTCTTGTGCGTCAACATTGATTTGATTGCCGATGAATATCTTTTTATTTTCGGTCGATTTAAGACCTTCCTCGTCCATCAAAAGCTCCTCAAAAAGCTTTTCTCCCGGGCGAAGCCCCGTAAACACGATCGGAACGTCCTTGTAGGGGACCTTGCCGTACATCCTGATCAGGTTCTCGGCAAGGGTTGTGATTTTTACCGGAGCGCCCATATCGAGCACGAATATCTCGCCGCCCTTTGCCATGGCACCCGCCTCAAGCACCAGCGACACCGCCTCGGGTATAGTCATAAAGTACCTGATGATGTCGGGGTGGGTGACGGTCACTGCCGAGCCGCTTTCTATCTGGCGGCGGAACAGCGGGATGACCGAGCCGTTTGAGCCCAATACGTTGCCGAAGCGTGTGGTAACAAATTCGGTATGTGTAGCCCGTTGCGCCTTTGACTGGATTATCATCTCGCATGCGCGTTTTGTTGCGCCCATTACGTTTGTGGGGTTGACCGCCTTGTCGGTCGAAATCATTACAAACTTGTCCACCTTGTAAAGCTCCGCGAGGGTCGCAACGTTGTAGGTTCCGAATATGTTATTCTTTACCGCTTCCTCGGGCACGGTTTCCATAAGCGGAACATGCTTGTGAGCTGCGGCGTGGAATACGATCTGCGGCCGGAACTCTTTGAAGATCGAATCCATTTTATTGTAGTCGCGCACGGACGAAATGATCGTTTCAAGATTAATCGCACTGCCGTATTCAAGAATAAGCTCCTGCTGGATATCATAGGCGTTGTTCTCGTAAATATCGACAATGATGATCTGCTTCGGGCTGTAGGACGCGATCTGGCGCACAAGCTCGCTGCCGATCGAGCCGCCTCCGCCGGTTACCATACAGACTTTATCATTTATAAAGGCTCTGATTTTTTCTCGGTCAAACTCTATCGGCTTTCTGCCGAGCAGATCCTCTATTTTGATTTCCTTTGCCTGGGTGATGAGGGGCTTGTCCTCGCTGAATAGTATCTCGCTGAGATAAGGAATGATCTTTATCGTACACTCGGTCTGCGAGCAGTAATCAATTATCCTTCGCTTGTCCTCTTCCTCGCAGGACGGGATCGCAACTATAATGTTTTTTATTCTCTGCTCGCCGCAGATTTTTGGGATCTCACGACAGGTACCCATCACCTCTACGCCGCGAAAAGCCGTGTGGAGCTTTGTTATATCGTCATCCACAAAACCAACGGGTTCTATGTTAAAAGAAGGATTGTTTGCGTCCTTGTGCGCGTTTAGGATCTCGGTAAGGATCATTCTTCCCGCGTTGCCTGCTCCGACGATCAGCGTCCGTTCGCTCCTTTTGGAATCATCCAAGCTCGCAATCGTCAAAAACGCCCGCTTAAAAAGCAACCTGAACAGCAAAACACCGGCGGTCGCGATGACAAACAGCGCTACAATAAACACTAGTCTTGGCGGCATTTTTAGTAACCATAGAATCAGATACGCCAAAACAAATCCCGCGAGCATTGACGCGCCCGTCACAAGGTAATCTTTTACGTTGATATATCTCCACGCTCTTGAATACGAGCCTGTCAGCATCATCATAAAGACACAGCAAATAACGGTGATTATCAAATAATATAGCAGCCCTCTGCTCGCATCGGGTCCGTAATAAATCACTTTGTCAAACGTGACTACCTTCATCGTGTTGAACAACTCGAGAAAATAGTTGAGTATAATGCCGCTGACTGCGATTATGAAAATGTCTGCAAGCATTAAAATGAGCTTGCGGTAATTGAATTTTTTCATCAGCGCTTTCCCCTTATTATTTCAAAAATACAATCCGCTATAAATCCGATTATAATTATAATATAAAAGAACACGGATGTCAATCTTATAAAAATTGACATCCGTACGGCTAAATATTGCTTTTTGTATATAATCATCCAAAAACGAGTTTTGCGGTATCAACGCTCTCCTTTGCGTCGCGGCAGTAATAATCCGCACCGATCTTCATAGCGTAATCCTTTGTGAGTACCGCTCCGCCGACAAAGACAGTCACCCTGCTTGAACCGTCGGGGTTTTGCAGCGCCTTGGTGCTCCGTATAAGCTTGATGGTCTCCTCCATACTTTTCAGGGTGGTAGTCATCAGCGCCGAGAGCCCGACCATAGTTATATTCTGTTCAACTGCGGTATCGACTATCAATTGAGGGTCTACGTCCTTACCGAGATCGACGACCGTGTAGCCGTAGTTGTCGAGCAGTACCTTGACGATATTTTTGCCGATGTCGTGGATATCGCCCTTGACCGTTGCCATAATTATCTTGCCCTTGCTGACGGAATCGCTGCCCGTTTTGCTCAGGTGCGATTTTATCACATCAAAGCATACCTGAGCGGTGTTTGCGCTTTGAATAAGCTGCGGCAGGAAGATTTTGTTCTTTTCAAAATCCTCGCCGACCTTATCAAGAGCGGGGATGAGCATTTCGTTTACGATCTTCATCGGCTCGTTTTCTTTGAGCAGCGCTTTGGTTGCCGCAGCGCCCTCGTTTTTCAGACCGCTGTACACCGCCGAGAAAATATCCGGCTCCGATTTTTCCGAGGGCTGCACAGACTTGGGAGCGTTTGATACATCGTTGTACTCCGCGATAAATTCCGCCGAGTTTTTGTCTATGCCCGAGAGAACCCTGTATGCCCTGACCGCGCCGGCCATAGCCTCCGCGTTCGGGTTGATAATCGGGAGATCGAGCCCTTCTTCGAGCGCCATTGTCAGGAATGTGCTGTTAACAAGCTCGCGGTTCGGCAGGCCGAATGAGATATTGGATACGCCGAGACAGGTTTTGCAACCGAGCTCGGTCTTTACCCTGTGAAGAGCCTTGAGCGTCTGCGCGCAGGCGTCCTGCTCCGCGGATACCGTCAGGGTAAGGCAATCAATATACACGTCTTTTTTATCTATGCCGATTCGCTCCGCGCGCTCTACTATCCGCTTTGCAATTTCAAAGCGTCCGTCAGCGGTCTTGGGGATACCGTTCTCATCGAGCGTCAGTCCGATAACCGACGCGCCGTATTTTTTGACGAGCGGCAGCACGGAACCCAGGCTTTTCTCCTCGCCGTTGACGGAATTTACGATCGGTTTTCCGTTATAGCTGCGCAGTCCCGCCTCGAGGACATCGGGCTTTGTTGAGTCGATTTGCAGCGGGGCGTCACACACCGCCTGTATCGCCTTTATAACGCGAACCATCATCGCTTTTTCGTCGATTTCGGGATGGCCCACGTTTACGTCAAGTATCTGAGCGCCGGCGTTGACTTGGCTCAGAGCCTGGGTGAGGATATAGTCTATATCGTTGTTGACGAGCGCCTGCTTAAACAGCTTTTTGCCGGTGGGGTTGATACGCTCGCCGATGATCCTCGGGCCGTTGATCTCCACCGCCGTACTTGCGCTGCACACAGAGGTATCGCATTTTTCTTCCGCGGGGGTATACTGCTTTTCGCTCAATTCGGATTTTATCTGTTTTATATATTCCGGATTTGTTCCGCAGCATCCGCCGACGATCTTCACGCCGTATTTTAACAGATCGCTGACGCAGGAGGCGAACTTGTCGGGCAAAATATTGTATTCGTTGCTGTTGGGGTCGGGAAGTCCCGCGTTTGCTTTTACAATAAGGGGAAGCTCGGTATAGCGCGACATCTCCGCCGCGACAGGCTCGAGCTCATCCGGACCGAGGGAACAGTTTACGCCTAATGCCGACACACCGAGTCCCGTAAGCGTCAACGCCGCCGACGCAGGCGAAACGCCCGTGAAGGTTCTGCCGCTGCGCTCAAAGGTCATTGTGGCGATTATCGGCTTGTCGGAGTTTTCCTCTGCCGCGAGTACCGCCGCCTTAATCTCATAAAGGTCGGTCATCGTCTCGATCACGATCAAATCAGCCTCTGAACCGGCAATTATCTGTTCCTTAAAATACTCATACGCGCGTTCAAAGCTCAGCGAGCCCGCGGGCTCGAGCAGCATACCTATCGGCCCGATATCGAGAGCTACCAGCGCGTCCGTACCCTTTGCGGCTTCTTTGGCGTTTTTTACTCCCGCCTTGACTATCTGCTCTACCGTGTAGCCGCTGCCCTCGAGCTTGTAAGAATTCGCTCCGAAGGTGTTCGCGTACACTATGTCTGAACCCGCGTTTATGTACTCCCTGTGAAAGGAAGTGATAAGCTCCGGCTCGGTGATATTCAAGGTCTCGGGAGAATGGTCGTAGCTTGCGCCGCTTTTTTGTATAAGCGTGCCCATCGCTCCGTCGAGTATTATAAAATCTTTTGTGTTTAGTAAAGTCTTAAAATCCACAGTGTTCTCCGTTTATTCTGAATTTACATCTGTCGCGTATATCGCACACGGCACAGCCGCGCTTTTTGCGCTCTATTGGTTCTTTTGACATTCCCGCGACCGCCGTTACCGACTTTGACGGGATCAAAAGATAGCTTTCGTTCGTGCCGAGCCCGATTTTACGCGGAGCGTCAAGAATGCTTAAAAAATCCTTTTGCAGTTCTATCGGATAATCTCCGTAGCCCGGGCTGAACCGAAAGGTAAAATTATATTCCGGGTATTTTCCAGCGAGGATATTGTCGACCTCACGGCAGACCTGCTCTATCGCGACGCTCGAAAAGCTGTCGAGCACTACCGCGCGCGACATATCCGAGATCTGACTGACCCTTATCATTCGGTCGATCTCCGCGCCGAGCGTGGCGCAGATCAAAACCGCTTTTTCACATCCGTTAAGGTGGCTTTTTATATCTTCCCCGACAAAAAGCTCATCATTCGGCAGGTCGATCACTTTATAGAGATAAGCAGGCTTTGCGGTATTTATAACCTGCTTTTCGCAGCTGTCAAACAGCTCAAGCATTTTTTCGTCGAGCTCAATTTTTGATCCGCCGAGGTATCTTTTCGCCTCGGCACGGTTCAAACTTATTAACGTTATCATAGCAGATTCGACACCGCCTCGGTGATTTTTCGGGCGATGTACGGGTTGTTCATTGTGTAAAGGTGGATACCGTCAACCCCGTTGGCGATCAGGTCGACGATCTGCTCAACGGCGTAGGCGATCCCCGCGTCACGAAGCGCGTCGGGTCTGCTCTCGTACTTCTGCATTATCTTAACGAACTTAGCAGGCAGGCTCGCGCCGCACAGCGACACCATTCTCTCAATCTGGTTTTTGTTTGTGACAGGCATAATTCCCGCCTCTATCGGCACGCTGATACCCGCGATCTTTGTCCTCTCCAAAAATCTGTAAAATACCGCGTTATCAAAAAAGAGCTGGCTTATCAGGTGATCGGCACCAGCGTCGACCTTCTTTTTAAGGTTAAGCACATCCTCCACCTCGTTTTCCGCGTCAAGGTGGACTTCCGGATAACACGCGCCGGCGATATCAAAATCGCCCTTTGACCTGATGTATTCGCATAGCTCGCTCGCGTATTTAAAATCCTTTTGAGGCTCAACGCCGTCGACATAATCTCCGCGCAGAGCGAGGATATTTTCGATGTTATGCTCTTTAAAATCCTTCAAAGTTTCATCGATCATCGCCTTTGTGCTGTTGACGCAGGTGAGGTGCGCCATTGACTCAACGCCGAGGTCGTTTTTGATTTTTGAAGCGATCTCACAGGTTCGGCTGTGACCGCCCGTACCGCCCGCGCCGTAGGTTACGCTGACAAAATCGGGCTTTAGGTCGCAAATCTCCTCAAGCTTGCCGTATACCGACTCGATCGGCGAAGTCTTTTTCGGCGGGAACACCTCAAATGAAAGTATAGTTTTGTTGTTGTTTTCAAAAAGCTCTCTGATTTTCATAATTCATACCGCTTTCATTTTTATATAGATAACATTATATCATAAAAAAACAGCACTTTCAATAAGCAGGTTTATTTTTGGGCTTGACTGCATATATTTTGGTAAGCATTATTATTTTGGAGGAATTATGTGAACCTGTCACTAAACGACCGCGCGGTAATGCTCGGCAAATACATAATAGAAAGCAAGGCGACGGTCAGAGACGCCGCAAAAAAATACGGAGTGAGCAAAAGCACCGTGCACAAGGACGTTACCTACCGCCTAAAATCGGTCAATCCGTCAATTTACCGAAGCGTCCGTCGTATTTTGGATCAAAACAAGAGCGAACGGCATATCCGCGGCGGCCTTGCCACAAAGCACAAATACGAAAATATGTGCGGTAATCAGTAAAAAATCCGCTTGGATTAGTTCCAAGCGGATTTTTTTACTTCTTGATATCCTCTAGGACTTCAGCCATAAACTGATTGATCGAGGTGATCGGCAACGTGTTGCTGCACAAAAAGATTTTTGTGTTATCGTCGCTGTTGATATAATCGTATGCTGTGTAGACCCCCAAGGAGCCGGGGTGGCCGATACCGCCGCCGACGTTTGTAAATAAGCCGTAGCCGTAGCCCATACCCTCGGAATAGCTCGTTGTCATCCGGGCAAAGCTGTCATCATTAACGACCCTGCCGCTGCCGAACGCGGTTATCCATTTTATTATATCCTCCGCGTTTGAGACCAAATCAGCGCAGCCGTTGGCATACGACGGATTCATTCCCAAATCGGGAAATGTCGCGCCGCTTGCCCATTCGGGATTCGAGCCGAGTTCAACGACTGAGCCCGTGTGGGTCATTCCGAGCGGTTCAAAAAAGTACTTTCGCAAAAAGTCGATGTACCTTTCGCCCGAGACCTGCTCGACTATTTGACTGAGCAAAAAGAAATTGACGTTTGTATAAGCAAAGCTGCTGTCCGGTTCGGCAACAAGCGGTTGGCTAAACACCCAATTTTTCAGCGCCGCTTTGTTTTCCGCATCGGTTTTGTCTCCGCTTAAAAGTCCCGGGTTGTTTTCTTCATAAAAATCGGGAATACCCGAGCGCATCGACATAAGGTTTTTTAGGGTTATTTTTTTGCCCTCGGTGTACTCGGGAAAGTATTTGTCGAGAGTATCGTCTGTGCTGAGCAGTCCGTCCTCCTGAAGTATCATGATCGCCGCCGCACAGAACTGCTTTGACACCGAGCAAACCGGCATTGATGTGCCGATATTTATCTCCGCTCCGTTACAGAGCGTACCGTTAGCATACTGAAAAACCGGAGCCGAATCTTTTACTACATATATCACTCCCTCAAAACCGTGATCTGCTATTGTTTGGTTTAGCGCAGCCTCGGCATCAGAGCTAAGCGCTTGTGGCTTTGCTGCCTGCGCCGCAGTCGTCGCTTCCGCTGCCTTGGTGACTTTTTCAACAGCTTTGGTTGTTGCGGGTGCCGTAGCCTCGGTTTTTACCGTTCCCGAAGCGGTAGTTTCCGCTTCGGATTCGCTCTCGTTTTTTTCAGATGCACACGCTGCCGCCGTGCATATCATTAACAGCGACAGTATCATCGCCAAAAATCTTTTCAATTCAATTCCTCCGATAAAAGCAAATTGCTTACGGGTATATTTTATCAAAAAGTGCTTTGTTTGTCTATACATCACAGAGTGAACATTTTGATTTTTTTACTTGCTTATTTTTTACCGTGTGTTATAATTTATATATCACACATCCGGAGGGTTTGTTTTGACTAAAAAAAAGAAAAAAATAAAACCGCGTTATATTGTTTTTTTCGCTGTATCGCTTACTCTGATCGCGGCTTACGCGGTATATCTGCTCATAGTCGGAAGCTCATACAGTGTTCCGATAGTCAGCCTGGGAAGGGTCGACAGCTCATCTATTGACATTAAAATGTCTGACGACAATATTGTGGAGGTCGTAAAAATCAACGAGCCTCAAAAATTCAGTGACGGCGCCAACAGCATCTTTATTGATTTGCAAAGCGCAAACAGCGGCAAGGTTACTCTCACTTTAAATTACCAAGAGGATTTGAGTGCCGCCGGTGATGAGTATAATGTAATCAAAGAAACACCCAACAGCTTTATTAACCAACAGGAAAAAGAGATCGTACTTAACGTCTTGCCGTCCGGATTCATATACGATGAGACAAACGACAGCTTTAACGGGCTGTGGATGCTTTGGATGTTGGTATCCGCCATCTCGGTTTTATTGATCGTAACTCTTATTATTGCGCTGAAAGAAAGAGTCAATAACGGCGATTTTTCATACTTGATGATAACGCTCTGCGGTCTCATAATCTTTTTGACGCTCAGCGTATTTTTGTCCTCGATTTTTATTTTGATTTTCGACCGCGATTACTTGGGCTTTATAAACTTGAAAAACTTTGTAGAGGTGCTCTTTGACAGCGGAAAAATCTTTATTATAATCACCATCGCTCCGCTGCTGATCTTCGCGTTCCTGCTGAGCTTGAGCAACATCGTTCTTGTAAGGCGTGAGGGCTTTTCCCCGCGCAACCTGCTCGGCGTACTGCTGGGCTTGGCGCTTATCGCAGGGATCGTGATAATGTATATTCTCGGAAGATCCTCCAACACCGAAAACAATTTGCAGCATTACCTTACAACCGTTTTGAACACGGCGTTCAGTTATATTTTCTGCTACTTTGAATGTATGCTTATCGCTACGGTCTTTTGCGCCGTTCACTCAAAACGATTTAAGGTCAAGGATTCGATGGACTATATCATCATCCTCGGCTGCTCGATCAGACCAGACGGCACGCCTACTCCGCTCCTTCAATCGAGGATCGACAGGGCTGTATCGTTCGATAACGAGCAGTCCGAAAAGCACAGCCGCCGCGCAAAATTCATCCCCTCGGGCGGTCAGGGCAGCGATGAAGTGATAAGCGAAGCGGAGTGTATGAAGCGCTACCTTGTTAAAAACGGCATTGAGGAAGAACGGATAATCAAAGAGGACAAGTCCGTAAACACTTACCAAAACCTCGCTTTTTCAAAGAAGATAATCGAGGAGGACTGCGGCGATATCGACAGCGTTAACGTCGCCTTTTCGACCACGAATTATCATATCTTCCGCGGATATACGATCGCCAAAAAGCTCGGCTTTAAGGTCAAGGGACTCTCGGCAAAGACGAAGTATTACTTCTTCCCCAACGCGTTTTTGCGCGAGTTTATCGGCTTGCTTTGGGAGAAAAGATACGTTCACCTTGTTTTTGTGGGAGCCATCGCGGTTTTCTTCGCGGTCGCGTATTTAATTATAAAGTACTAAAAGCGCAAAAATAGCATAGGGCGTTTTATTGGACACCTCTTCCCTTATAATAAAAGTATAAGGGAGAAAGGTATTATGTTCAATTTACTCATCAATTTTTGTGTGTTTGTTTTTATTTTTTACGCCGTAAGGTGGTCGGCAAGAATGATTTTGTTCGGCACAAAGCGCAAAAGGCGCGTGTCGCACGCAGCGGTCAGAGCGCAAAGCCGAAGAAGGGCTAAAATAATAAAACTGAACGTACAGACAACAAAAAGAAACGACCGGTTGAAAACTCGAAAGGGTTTTCAGCCGGTTTTTTACATTTTAAAGGAAAACCTGAGCTGCTCAAATCAAACTCTAAACTCTCAACTCTTAACTCTTAACTCTAAAAAAACAGAGCCGGTTCAAATTGAACCGACTCCGAAAGTCTTGCTATAATTTTAATACCGCGCTCGCTACGCCGAAGTAGATCAGCAGTGAGAGCGAGTCGCAGATGGTGGTGATCAGCGGGTTTGCCATTACCGCCGGATCAAGACCGATCTTGCTTGACAAAGAAAAACGCGTTTTCGTGTCCGCGCACATCAAACAAAAGCAGCTTTATAAAGTTTGCCACGGCAAGCGTTAGTCCGCAGAAAAACGCTACCCTGAGCTCCTTCCAGAGCACCGAAAACATACTTTTGAATTCGATCTCTCCGAGCGATAGCGCGCGGATGACCGATACCGACGCCTGCGAGCCCGCGTTACCGCCGGAGCCCGTGATCATCGGGATAAAGCTCGACAGAATGATAACGCTCGCGAGCATTCCGTCAAAGCTCGAAATTATCGTACTCGTAAAGGTCGCCGAAAGCATAAGGATAAGCAGCCACGGCACGCGCTTTTTGTAAATGCCCCAAACGCTCGTTTTCATATACGGTTTGTCGGAGGGCAATACCGCCGCCATTTTTTCGAAGTCCTCGGTAGCCTCCTCGCGGATTACGTCGATAGCGTCGTCGATGGTGACGATACCGACAAGCCTCTGCTCCTTATCGACAACGGGCAGCGCGAGAAAATCGTAGTTTGTAAACAGCTGGGCAACGTGCTCCTGGTCGTCGAGGGTGTGAACGGAAATGACGTTTTCGCTCATCAGATCCTTTACAATATCGTCGTCCTCGGCGAGCAGCAAGTCTTTTACTGTCGTAATGCCTATAAGTCTGTTGTTTTTGTCGGTAACATAACAGGTGTAGATCGTCTCTTTATCAACGCCTGTACGCCTGATGCGCTTGATCGACATCTCGGCGGTCATATCGGGGCGCAGCACGATAAACTCGGTCGTCATGATCGAACCCGCGCTGTCCTCGGGATACTTTAGAAGCTCGTTTATCTCGCGCCTTGTTTCTTTATCCGCCTGGCGCAAAATACGCTTTACTACGTTTGCGGGCATCTCCTCAATAATATCGACCGCGTCGTCGACAAACAGTTCGTCAACTACTTCTTTAAGCTCGCTGTCGCTGAACCCGTGGATCAAAAATTCCTGGGTGTCCTCGTCCATTTCTACAAATGTATCCGCCGCGAGCTCTTTTGGTAAGATCCTGAAGAGGATCGGCATTTTTTCGTCCTGAAGCTCTTCAAAAACTGCCGCTATATCATACGGCATCATTGTTACAAGAATGTCCCGAAGAGTGTTGTACTTTTTTTCTTCGAGCAATTTCTTGATGGTCTCCGTAAGAGTTACGTTAACCTGAATCATCATCTCTCCTCCTTTTGCATTTTGTGCATCGTGGAAAAAGAGACGTGTTCTTTTTGGGC
>CADBXH010000021.1 GCA_902798605.1 uncultured Ruminococcus sp.
GCTACAATGGCAGGTATGGCTTTTGCCAACGCCTTCCTCGGCGTATGCCACTCCATGGCTCATAAGCTCGGCGCCTTCCACCACCTGCCTCACGGCGTTGCAAACGCCCTGATGATCGACGAGGTGCTTCGCTTCAACGCGGCGGAGGTTCCTGCAAAGATGGGTACTTTCCCGCAGTATGATCATCCGCACACCCTCGCGCGCTATGCAGAGGTTGCAGATTATCTCGGCGTCGGCGGCAGCGACGACAGCGAAAAGCTTGCAAACCTGATCGCTAAGATCGACGAGCTCAAGGCTAAGATCGGCATCAAGTCCACCATTAAGGAATACGTTCCGGACGAGCAGGACTTCCTTGACAGACTTGACGATATGACCGTACAGGCGTTCGACGATCAGTGCACGGGCGCTAACCCCCGTTATCCGCTGATGAGCGAGATCAAGCAGATGTATCTCAACGCTTATTACGGCAAGACCTTCGAGGAAACCGAAACACCCGACGAAAATCAGCTCGGCGGAGAAATCGACAAAAGCGACTTTAAGCAGTCGTTCCGCAGAGCTAAGAACGGTATCCATCAGAATCTGTAAGGGAGGAAAATAAAATGACACTGGATAAAGTAATCGCGGTAAGAACCGCAAAAACCGTCTACCGTGACGGCGACCTTTGCGTAAAGGTATTCAACGAAGAATTTTCAAAAGCCGACGTGCTCAACGAAGCGCTGAACCAGGCGCGTATCGAGGAGACCGGGCTGAATATCCCGAAGATCCACGAGGTAACAAAGATCGACGGAAAATGGGCTATCGTCTCCGATTTTATCGAAGGAAAAACCCTGCAGCAGCTGATGGATGAGGATCCCGACAAGAAGGACGAGTACCTGAACCAATTTGTTGATCTGCAGCTCACCGTTCTCAGCAAGACCTGTCCCCTGCTCAACAAGCTCAAGGATAAAATGAACCGCAAGATCAGCATGGCTGAGCTGGACGCCACCACTCGCTATGACCTGCACACCAGACTGAACGGTATGCCCAAGCACAACAAGGTATGCCACGGCGACTTCAACCCGTCCAACATCATCATTGCCGAGGACGGCACTCCCTACATCATCGACTGGTCGCACGCTACCCAGGGCAACGGCGCGGCTGACGCGGCAAGAACCTATCTGCTGTTCATGCTCAAGGGCGACAATGAAACCGCAAAGCAGTATCTCGACCTGTTCTGCAAAAAGAGCGACACCGCAAAGCAGTATGTCCAGAAGTGGATGCCGATCGTAGCGGCTTCGCAGTCCGTAAAGGGCAACGAAGCAGAGCGCGAGTTCCTGCTCAGCTGGGTAAACGTTGTCGAGTACGAATAAGGAGAAGGTCAGCATGAAAGTAACCGTATGTATCGGCTCCTCCTGCCACGTCAAGGGCTCGCGCCAGGTAGTAGAGCAGCTGCAGCAGCTTATCGCGCAAAACGACCTCAGCGATAAGGTGGAGCTGGGCGGCACCTTCTGCATGGGACAGTGCCAAAAGGGTGTTTGCGTTACCGTTGACGACACCTTCTATTCGGTATCTCCCGAAAACGTCAGAGAATTTTTTGAAACAAACATAAAGACAAAGGTATAAAAATGAATATACAGATATGCGTTGGCTCGTCGTGCCACCTCAAGGGATCGGAACAAGTTGTCCATTTGTTTCAAAAGGCGATTGAGGAACGCAATCTGGCGGATAAGATCACTCTTGCGGGCAGCTTCTGTAGCGGACGCTGCAACCGCGAGGGTGTCACCGTTCAAATTGACGACGAGATCATTACGGGCGTAACACCCGAAACCTTCGACAGATTTTTTGAAAAGGAAATTTTACAAAAACTCAATTGAAAGTGAGCGTAAAGATGTCGAACTGTTTGACATTAAAAAAATCAAATTGCAAAAATTGTTATAAATGTATTCGCCACTGTCCGGTAAAGTCCATACGCTTTTCCGGAAATCAGGCGCATATTATCGGCAACGAGTGCATTCTTTGCGGTTACTGCTTTGTAGTGTGTCCGCAAAACGCCAAGCAAATCGTTGATGACACCGAAAAAGTACGCGTCCTGCTGCAAAGCGGAGCTCCCGTTATCGTCAGCCTTGCGCCGTCATTTATCGCAAATTATACCGGCGTGGGCATTGAATCAATGCGTACCGCTCTGAAAAAACTCGGCTTTTACGACGTTGAAGAAACCGCTTTGGGCGCGACGATCGTCAAGCGTGAATACGATCGCATTCTGCAGGATGAGGATAGAGATATCGTGATTTCCTCCTGCTGTCATTCCGTGAATTTGCTGATCCAAAAATATTTTCCGAGCTGCCTGCCGTATCTCGCTGATGTTTTGTCGCCGATGCAGGCGCACTGCAAGGATATCAAGTCGCGTATCCCCAATGCCAAAACCGTATTTATCGGTCCCTGCGTCGCCAAAAAGGACGAGGCGGAGTATTACGAGGGCATAGTTGACGCCACACTGACCTTCGAGGAGTTGTCCGCGTGGTTAAAAGAGGAAAACATCACCCTCGAACAGAAAACCGACAATACAGAAAAAAGTCTTGCGCGGTTTTTCCCGACGACCGGCGGTATTCTGAAAACTATGACGCAAAAGGCGCAGGATTATACTTACTTTGCGATCGACGGCGTAGAAAATTGTATAGCTGCCCTGAAGGATATTGCGGACGGCAATGTTCACAAGTCCTTTATTGAAATGAGCGCCTGCGCAGGAAGCTGCATAGGCGGTCCTGTTATGGAAAAGCACCGTCTGAACCCGGTCAGTGATTACGCTGCCGTTGCCAAATACGCCGGTAAGCATGATTTCGAGATCGATCAACCGGAAGCGGTCGAGACAAAGAAAATCTTCGAGTTCATCGCCCAGCGTTCGACAAAGCCCTCTGATTATGAGATCAATCAGATTTTGCGTCAAATGGGTAAATTCAAGCCCTCTCAGGAGCTGAACTGCGGTTCCTGCGGCTACGATACCTGCCGCGAAAAGGCGGTTGCCATTTATCAGGGCAAGGCGGAAATCTCAATGTGTCTGCCGTTTTTGAAGGACAAAGCGGAAAGCTTTTCGGACACGATCGTTAAAAACACGCCCAACGGCTTGATCGTCGTGAACGATTTGCTGGAGGTACAGCAAATCAATACCGCCGCGCTGAAGATATTGAATCTGCGAGCCGCGTCGGATGTAATGGGTACGCAGGTGGTGAGGATCCTCGATCCTCTGCCGTTTATGAATGTACAGCAAAACCGCCGCGGAATTTACAACGAGCGCACATTTTTAGCCGAGTATGACCGCTATGTGGAAATGACGGTCGTTCCAGACAAAGAGAGCAATATGTTGATCTGCATTATGACAGACGTCACCGAGGAGGAAACCGCACGCCGCCGCAAGGAGGATATCAGCCGCCAGACGGTGGAGGTTGCCGACAAGGTGGTTGACAAGCAAATGCGTATCGTACAGGAGATCGCCTCGCTTCTGGGCGAAACTGCCGCCGAAACAAAAATAGCGCTGTCAAAGCTGAAGGAGTCGATCACAGATGAATGATTTATGTGCGGAGATCGGCTATAAAAGCATCAACCACGACGGCGAGCAGCTTTGCGGCGACCATATCGACATCGTAGATCAGGGCGCTGATTCTACCGTTATCGTGCTGGCGGACGGCATGGGAAGCGGCGTAAAGGCGAGTATTCTGTCTACGCTGACCTCAAAGATCATCTCGACAATGATGGCGGAGGGACTGCCATTGGAGGAATGTGTGTCTACCATTGCTGCAACGCTCCCTGTCTGCTCGGTACGCGGCGTTGCGTACTCAACCTTTACCATTATGCACATTATCAACTCCCGTACCATTGAGTTGATTCAATACGACAACCCTCATATCATTTATATTCGCGACGGCGCTCTTTTCGATTATGCCAAAACCGAGCTCAGTATCGGCGGAAAAACGATATACAAATCTGTTATCCGCCTACAGGAGGATGACATCATCATCGCCATGAGCGACGGCTGTCCTCACGCCGGGATCGGTATTGCCTATAACTTCGGATGGAAATGGGAAGATATTGCCGAATATATGCTGGGTATGTCAGAAGGCGGCTTCACTGCTAAGGTGCTTTCCACGCTGCTGATAGACGAGGTAAACCGGCTCTACGGCGGTAAGCCCGGCGATGACGCAACTGCCTGTGTTATAAAGATCCGCAAGCGCGTACCGATGAATATCCTTTTCGGTCCTCCTTCCGACAGGGACGACTGCGACCGTATGATGAGCCTGTTTTTCTCAAAGGAGGGCAAGCATATCATCTGCGGCGGAACGACTTCTTCCATCGCCGCAAAGTGGCTGCGGAAACCGCTCAGACCAAAGCTCAGCTTTGAGCGCAGCGACGTGCCGCCAATCGCGGAGCTGGAGGGCGTCGATTTGGTAACCGAAGGCGTTATCACCATCAACAAGGTCGTGGAATATGCCAACGACTATATTAATAACAACGATTCCTATGAGGAATGGGGCTACAGCAATGACGGCGCTTCGCTTATAAGCCGTCTGTTGTTTGAGGAAGCGACGGATATAAATTTTTATGTCGGCAAGGCAGTTAACCCGGCACATCAAAATCCCGATTTGCCGATCAATTTCAACATTAAAATGAATTTGGTGCAAGAGCTTTCAAAGGCGCTCAAGCTGATGGGCAAACGCATCAAGGTCAGTTATTTTTAGGTGAACGTAAATGAATAAGTTAAGAAAATTTGATACCAAGGTGCAGTATCTGAAATACAAGGTGCTGCGCGAGGTGGCGCGTCAGGCATGGAACGATACGCTGCTTGAGAACGTGCTGGATATTCCGAAAATCATCGTTCCCGGCAAAACGCCGACCATGCGCTGCTGCGTATATAAAGAGAGGGCGATCCTCGCCGAACGCGTCAAAATCGCTATGGGCGGTAACTCTGACCGTCAAAACGTTATAGAGGTGATCGACATAGCCTGCGACGAATGCCCTGCCGCCGGTTATGAGGTCACGGATTCCTGCCGCGGCTGTCTGGCGCATCGCTGTGAGGACGTCTGCAAACGCGGCGCTATCTCCTTTGACTACAACCATGTGGCGCACATCGATAAAAGCAAATGCGTGGAATGCGGTCAATGCGCCAAGGTATGCCCGTATTCCGCGATAGCCAACCGTAAGCGTCCCTGCCAAAATGCCTGCAAGATCAAGGCTATCAGCATCAACGACGACAACGCGGCACAGATCGACGACGAAAAGTGTATTTCATGCGGCGCCTGTGTTTATCAATGTCCGTTCGGCGCTATCAGCGACAAATCATTTATTTTGAACGTAATAGATTTGCTGAAGAAATGCGAGCAGGGAAGAAATTATAAGATCTATGCTGTTGTTGCCCCGTCGATTTCCAGCCAGTTTACTTACGCGAAACTCGGTCAGGTTATAACGGGACTGAAAGAGTTGGGATTTCATACGGTCGTAGAGGCAGCTCTCGGCGCGGATATGGTAGCGCAGGCGGAATCAAAGGAGCTTGCGGAAAAGGGCTTTTTGACCAGCTCCTGCTGCCCCGCCTTTGTGGACTATATCAACAAATCATTCCCGCAGCTTAAACCGAACGTCTCTCACAATCTTTCTCCGATGGCGACGATCGCCAAGTATATCAAAGAGACAACGCCGAATGCAAAGGTCGTGTTTATCGGACCGTGTACGGCTAAAAAGATGGAGGTCCAGCTCGATACCGTCAAGCCTTATGTGGATTCCGCGCTGACATTTGAAGAATTACAGGCGCTGTTTGACAGCCGAGATATTGACCTCAACACGCTGGAGGAAGGCGTGCTCGACAACGCTTCCTACTTCGGAAGGATTTTCGCTCGCTGCGGCGGACTTGCCGACGCGGTCGCCGAGGGCTTGAAGGAGCAGGGGCTTGATGATTTTGAGCTGAACGCTGTTTCGTGCGACGGCATTGAGGAATGTAAAAAAACGCTGACAATGAAGAGCAAAAATCTTTTGAAAGCAAACTTTATCGAAGGTATGGCGTGCGTCGGCGGCTGTATCGGCGGAGCGGGTTGTCTGACTCACGGCGCAAAGGATAAAATGCAGGTAGATAAATACGGACAGGAAGCAATGGAGAAAACCATCCTTGACGCTATCTCGATCCTTAAATAGTTCAGTTCAACCGTTTTTATTCTTTCAATTTGATAAAATATGCAAAAAGCCTGATGACTTCTATCGAAATCATCAGGCTTTCCTTATGTGTAAATCAATTCTGTATTTACTATCTCCTGTGCTCTATTACGGATATTGTTCATCTTACTCACCCATAGCATTGGATTAGATGCTTTGAGTTGTTCGGTGCAGCCTTCTTCCTTAGCGAAAGCCCGTACAAGCTCGTCGTACATCTTCCGTGCCTGTTCATCAATATCGGCAAGATATTCGTTTAGCTTGCATTTGGTAAGCAGGTTGGTGTAGAGAATAGGGCGGCTTCGTTTGATATAGCGAAGGTGTTGTTGTCCCCACAAGCCGATTGGACGGCTATCCTGTTCGGGTAACTTTAGATTGGGAAGTAAATAATCTCCCTGCTGTGTGTATGTAATCTTTGTAGCCATAATTCAGACCTCCTTGACCTTTATTTTCTTGACTTTGGCTTTCGTGAGCTTGATCAGCAGCTCATCAATGATATCGGTGTACCTACCCTGTGCTATTAGGTTGTTCCTCAAATCAATCAAGCTGTTGATGACTGTGCGCCTTTCATCAGGCGATAGATACAAGTGGTATTTGGGATTTTTCATTGTCAATTCCTCCTCGACTGAAATTTTGTATTCACATTATAGGAAGAAATTGAATAAATCACAAATGTGCGAGCGAGAAAAGTGTGTAACTGCCGATAAAACCTAAATTTTACATAAGTCCGTTATGAACACTCGCACCACAAAAAGGCACCCATTAGGGTGCTTTTTTTGTGGTGCAGAAAAAGTAACAGGACTTGAAGGCGAGCGTGCCCGCTGCAGGCGGGTAAAAACGTCACAGTGTGACGTTTTTAGCGAGAGAGTTCATCTGCACCATAGACCGCACACGCCGCAGCAAGCGAGACGGGTGTTTTCCGGCATAGAAAATGGATGTTACCTGCACCAAGAAAATGGCTTAAACACTAATGCTTAAGCCGTTTTTCTTTTAAATTTTTGTCGCTGTATTGACAACGGATAAAAATTGCTATATAATGGCATAAATGATTTAACACATTTTTTGGGGAGCAGTTATGAATACAATGCTTAACCGTCAAAACAACTTCAGCTTTACATTTAGCTTTACCGTATTTACAAGCGGTAGGGTTAATTTGCTATGCTGAAAATGTGTTAGTTATCAAAGTAAACACATAGGGTGTGGCACTTTAACCGAGTGTCACACCCTATTTATTTTTTATTAAAGGAGAAATCATTATGATCATCGTTTTAAAACCGTCAACACCGCCGGAGCAGATCCAACTTTTCACCGATAAGCTTTGCAGCGATTATGAGGTAAAGGTCAACCGCTGGGACGGCGTACACTCAACCGTTTTGGGCTTGATAGGCGACACGCACACGGTCGATATCGAGTATATCGACGCGCAGGATATCGTTGAGAGCGTCAAGCGCGTGCAGGAGCCGTACAAAAAGGCAAACCGCAAATTTCATCCCGAAAACACCGTTATAAAAATCAGCGACGAGGTGAGCATCGGCGACGGGAGCCTGCACATAATGGCAGGCCCCTGCTCGGTCGAGAGCGAGGAGCAGATAGTTGAGATTGCAAAAAGCATAAAGGCTTCCGGCGCTACCCTGCTTCGCGGCGGCGCGTTCAAGCCAAGAACCTCTCCTTATTCATTCCAAGGGCTTAAATCCGAGGGGCTGGATCTTCTAAAGATAGCCCGCAAGGAAACGGGACTTCCCATCGTCACCGAGATAATGCGCACAGAGCATATTGATATGTTTGAAAACGTCGATATTATACAGGTGGGAGCCAGAAATATGCAGAATTTCGATCTGCTCAAGGAGCTGGGCAAAACAAAAAAGCCCGTGCTTTTGAAGCGCGGACTCTCCGCTACGATCGAGGAGTGGCTGATGAGCGCCGAGTATATCATGGCGGGCGGCAACGACAACGTTATCCTGTGTGAGCGCGGGATCCGCACCTTTGAGACCTATACCCGAAACACACTCGACGTCGCGGCGATCCCTATCATAAAAGAACTGTCGCACCTGCCCGTTGTGGTCGATCCAAGCCACGCCTCGGGAAAAAGCCGTCTTGTGGAGCCGCTGGCTATGGCGGCTGTCGCTGCGGGAGCGGACGGACTGATGATAGAGGTACACAACGATCCGCCGCACGCATTGTCCGATGGCGCCCAATCGCTCACGCCGGAGCAATTCAATAATACAGCCAAAAAGATACTTGCACTGAAGGAGGCGTTAAAATGAGTGTCCGTAACAATCTGAGCAATGAGATCCGTCTCGCGGCGCCTGTCGTTGTTACCAATAAAGAAAAGATAGCCTATCAGGGCATCAAGGGAGCGAATTCATACGAAGCGGCGCAAAGGCTTTTCCCCGAAAGCGACCTTACGGCGTACAAAAGCTTTGACGATGTATTTAGGGCGGTGGAAGACGGCGAATGTGCATACGGCGTTCTGCCCGTGGAGAATTCCACGGCGGGCTCCGTTGCGGCGGTGTATGACCTGATCCTGCGTTACCGCTTTTATATCGTCGGCGTTTTGGATCTGCCAATCGACTATTGCCTTGCGGGATTGAAGCAATCGACCCTCGGCGACATCGAAAAGGTAATCTCTCACCCTCAGGCTTTGTCGCAGTGCGAGCAGTATATCAGCCGTATGGGGTTTGAATCGGCCGCCTGCTCCAACACCGCCGTAGCCGCGAGGGATACCGCCCGTGAAAAGCGCCTCAATCTTGCCGCTGTGTGCTCTTACAAGGCTGCCGAGGAATACGGACTGAAAGTCCTCGACGACCATTTGCAGGACAATAAAAACAACAAAACGCGCTTTATCGTGATTTCCAAAAAGCTGTATATCAACGAAAACGCCAACAAGGTCAGCCTTTGTTTTTCGTTGCCTCACGTAACGGGAGCTTTGTTTCATATGCTGCAGAGGTTTGACGCTCTCGGTCTCAACCTTACCAAAATCGAATCCAGACCTATACCGGACAAGGATTTCGAGTATCTTTTCTATCTGGATTTTTCGGGGAGCGTCAAAAGCGAGGGCGTTACAAGCCTGCTTTGCAAACTCAGCGGGGAATTGCCCGAATTCAGCTTCCTCGGTAATTATTATGAAATACAATCTGAAAATCAACAGTAAGCAGACCCATTGCCTCATAGAACTTCATGGCGGTTTCGTTGCTTGATCATACGTTAAATGTGATTTTGCAAAATTCAACAAATGAATATCATATAACAAACAGGCTGTACCCTAATTGAGAGTACAGCCTGTATATTTACTTTGTTTTTTGATGGCAGGAGCCTTGCATTGCGCAGCCCTTGCAGTTGCCGCAGTTGCAAACTACGGATTTGCCCTGCTTTTTCTTTTTCACCATACTGATGATGATAGCGGCTACAATGCCGAGCAGCACCGCGCATATTATGATCGTCCAGATATTACCTGCGATCCATTGGAGCATAAGATCAACTCCTTACTTTATTTTAACTTTTTTAGTCAGCTTGTTTGCTTCTTTGTACGGCTTAAAGAGCATAAACAGCATAAATGCGATCAGCAGGACCGAGATTATCAATCCGATGATGTTCAGGTTGCCTGTGAACGCGCCGCCGATCTGGTTGATGCACAGGGCGATAACATAGGCAAATACACATTCATAAGCGATCGCGAAGAACGTCCATTTAGCAGAGTTCATCTCTCTCTTGATAGCGCCCATAGCCGCGAAGCACGGTGCGCAGAGCAGGTTGAATACAAGGAAAGAGAAACCGGTGACCGCGGTGAACTGCTGTGCCAGTACAGCCCAGACAGATTGATCTCCGCCGCCGTAGAGCACGCCCATTGTGCCGACGATGTTTTCCTTTGCGATAAGGCCTGTGATAGACGCCACAGCCGCCTGCCAGTTGCCCCAGCCGAGAGGCGCAAAGATCCAGGCGATGCCGTTGCCTATGATCGCGAGAATACTGTTGCCGATCTCGTCATCAGCGAGCATCGTAAACGAGCCGTCGACCCAGCCGAAGCGGCTAAGGAACCAGAGCACGATGGTCGAAAGCAGGATGATCGTACCCGCCTTTTTGATGAACGACCAGCCGCGCTCCCACATAGAGCGGAGCACGTTGCCGATTGTCGGCAGGTGATACGCCGGAAGCTCCATAACAAACGGAGCGGGCTCGCCTGCAAAGGGCTTTGTCTTTTTCAGCATAATGCCCGAGATAATGATTGCCGCCATACCGATGAAGTACGCGCTTGTTGCTATCCACGGCGACTTTCCGAAGATAGCGCCCGCGATCAACGCGATAAACGGTATCTTAGCGCCGCAGGGGATAAATGTTGTTGTCATTACGGTCATACGGCGGTCGCGCTCATTTTCAATGGTACGCGACGCCATGATTCCGGGAATTCCGCAGCCTGTTCCGATAAGGATCGGGATAAACGATTTGCCCGAAAGACCAAAGCGGCGGAATATCCTGTCGAGCACGAAGGCGATACGCGCCATATATCCGCAGGATTCCAAGATAGCCAGCAGCAGGAAGAGCACGAGCATCTGCGGTACAAATCCGAGTACCGCGCCTACGCCCGCGATGATACCGTCGAGTATCAGGCTTTGCAGCCATTCGGGAGCGTTTGCGGCTTCAAGCCAGTTGCCTACGATCGCGGGGATACCCGGTACCCAGATCCCGAACTCGGCGGGATCGTCCGATTTGCCCTCGTTCTTCTCAAAGGTCTCTGCGGCTTCCTTTACATCCTCGCCGCTTGAGGTCTCCTCAGATACCTCGAGGGTCTCCTCGTCCTCGACCTCATATGTAAACTCATCATTATCTTTTGCACTTGCGGCGAATTTTTTAACTTCAGCGATCGCCGTGTCGGGATCGTATTCCTCGCTCTCAAAATCAAGAGCTGCCAAAACCGCGTCATTGCCTGCGGCTTCCGCAGAGCCTGTCAATACGCCGATCGCTTCTGCCTGTTCCTCTGACTGTGCCGTGCCGATTCCGAACAGGTGCCAGCCGTCGCCGAAAACTCCGTCGTTCATCCAGTCGGTAGCAAGCTTTCCTACGCCGACCATAGAGATGTAGTATACAAGGAACATCACAAGGATAAATATAGGCAGACCGAGCCAGCGGTTGGTCACGACCTTGTCGATCTTATCTGATCTTGACATCTGTCCCTTTTGCTTGTTCTTGTAAACGCCGTTGATGATCTTGCCGATATACAGATAACGCTCGTTGGTGATGATGCTCTCCGCGTCGTCGTCGTATTCTTCCTCAACAGCTTTGATGTCTTTTTCAACGTGATTTTTGGTTTCTTCCGTCAGACCTATCTTTTCAATAACCTTGTCATCGCGCTCAAAAATCTTGATAGCGTACCAGCGTTGTTGCTCCTCGGGCATTTCGTGAACGCAGGCTTCCTCAATGTGAGCGATAGCGTGCTCCACCGAGCCCTCAAAGGTGTGCTTGGGCACAGGCTTCTTTTCCTCGGCGGCTTTGATCGCCGCTTCGGCTGCCTCTTGGATTCCTATGCTTTTCAGCGCGGAGATCTCAATGACCTTGCAGCCCAAAGCGCGCGCCAGCTCCTTGGTGTTGATTTTAACGCCCGTTTTTTCAACAACGTCCATCATATTGATAGCGACAACAACGGGGATGCCCAGCTCGCAAAGCTGAGTTGTAAGATACAGGTTTCTTTCAAGGTTAGTGCCGTCAACGATGTTGAGTATCGCGTCGGGGCGCTCGTCGATCAGGTAGTTACGCGCAACGACCTCCTCCATTGTGTAGGGGGAGAGGGAGTAGATTCCCGGCAGGTCGGTGATCGTAACATCGCTGTGCTTTTTAAGCTTGCCTTCCTTTTTTTCAACAGTAACGCCGGGCCAGTTGCCGACGAATTGGTTCGCGCCCGTCAGCGCGTTGAACAGCGTTGTTTTACCGCTGTTGGGGTTGCCCGCAAGGGCAATCGTCGTCTTCATATAAGTTCCTCATTTCTGCCGGGTGCCCCGGCTGTCAGTGCGCCTTTGGATCACGTCGTTATAAACTAAGGTTTTATTAACGGCGCATCAAATGCGAGATAGTACGGTCGATTTAATGCTTATGGTTAGCGTTGGGTAACTTTTGGGCAAAAATTACTCGACTTCAACCATTTCGGCGTCGGCCTTGCGGATAGAAAGCTGATATCCTCTCACGGTGACCTCCATCGGATCGCCCAGCGGAGCGACCTTTTGCACCTTGATATCAACGCCCTTGGTGATGCCCATATCCATAATGCGGCGCTTGACCGCGCCCTCACCGTGGAGCTTTTTGACCTTGCAGGAGCTGCCGACAGCAACCTCTCTGAGTGTTTTCATACTTGACCTCCTTGTAATTATTTATTGAAGCTTTTGATCCCGCCGTTAATGAACGTGTGAAAACTACAGACGTATTAATAGGCGGATATGGGTGCAGAGTCACGCTGCCTCCTCAAATCATAATTTTTTGCGCCATTTCTTTGCTTATTGCGATTCGCGCATTTTTCACATTTACAATCAAATTACCGCCCATAGAGTTGACGACCGTAACCACAGCGCCCGATACAAAGCCTAAGTTTTGCAGGTGCGCCCTGACCTCAGCGTTTCCGCCGATTCGTTTGATTATGTTTTCTTCTCCTAAAGCGGCAAGTGTAAGCGGCATAAATATACCTCCGTTTGTTAGCTATGGCTAACTGTTTGTTTGAAATATAGGTTAGCTTTGGCTAACTTTAGAACAAAAAATATAGTTAGCTACAACTAACCCGATACTAATATATCATATGATTTGAATATTGTCAAGTTTTAATTTGCGTCATTAAGAAAAACGGCGGATATCCAGCCTGATATCCGCCGATCGGTCAATCAGCGCATTTGAGCGCTTCTACCATATCTATTTTCTTGTTTTTCCGCGCTACCATCAAGCCGACCAAGAGCGAAACGCCAAAGGTCAAAAGGATCGAAACGCAGAAGGTGAGAGGCCCGAGCATCAGCTTCATTTCATACTCGCCCGCAAGCGCCGTGAGCAGCCACTGCAGCACGCCTACTCCCGCGGGGAGTCCGATTATCACACCGATAAAGGTAAGCCAGATGTTTTGCGAGATAAGCAGTTTTCCTATTGCGCGGTTGCGGAAGCCGAGCACCTTTAAGGTCGCGAGCTCGCGCGAGCGCTCAACATAGCTCATAACGCCAAGGTTGTAAAGCACTACAACGCCGAGCATAGCGGCGGCGACCACAAGGATGATTACCATACTGTCCATTATCTGCACAAAGCTGTTGAAGGTATCCATCAGCTGCGCCTTGTCCTGCTTGCCCGAGATCAAATCTTTTGCGGAGATATCCGAAGCCGTTTTATCGGTATAGATCGAAGAAATGCTGTAGTCTATCCCCAGCTTATCGGCAAGCGCGTCCGTCATAGTCACGCTCTCGGTCATCACCGAGCGGTTATAGCCGAGCACCTTCACCCTGTAGGTGTCTTTTGAGCCGTAGGGCGAAAATTCTATCTCGTCGCCTATCTCAGCCCTGTCCTTCAATCTGAGGCAGAGGTATACGCCCTCATCACTGAGGTCAATACGGTTGTTGTCCTCGTCAATTACGTTGAACAGGCCGTTTGGGTTGCGGATAATATCAAGCGTAACGGTGTCGCCGTCAAGGCTGATACCCGTAAGGCTCTCCCAATCGCCGTCAAGCTCCTTGCATAGAGCCTTTGACTTCTCCAAATCGGCGTCGTCAACAAGGTTGACCTTTGTCGTGTAGTTACTTATATCGTTGTCGAGCAAATCCAAAAAGCCCGACATTGTGTCGCGCATACCCAAGCCGCCGACCATCAGCACCATACAGCCGATGATGCCGAACAATGTCATTGCCGAACGGCTCTTGTGACGGCTTAGGTCGCGGATATTCCACTTTGTGCCAAAGTGCAGCTTATCCCAAAAACGGAAGCGCTCAAAGAATACCTTTCGCATTTTCTTGGGAGTATACGGCCGCAGCGCGTCCGCGGCAGTGCCCTTTAGCTGCCTGCGGACGGACAGATAGCTTATAAGCGTAAGCAGTCCTACCGTTGCCGCCATAACGGGGTAGCAGAATTCGGGGATAGCGGCGCCCCAGTCGGGCATATCAAAGTAAGTGCCCATCATTCCGCCCTCGCTCATTATCGCCTTGCAGACTACGTAGCCGAGAGCAACGCCGAGCGCCGTTCCGATCAATCCGATGAACAGACCGTATGAGGTATAGTGACGAAATATACGGCGGTTTTTAAAGCCCAGCGCTTTGAGCGTACCGATCTGAGTTTTTTCCTTTGTGGCGATACGGTGCATAGTCGTCACCATCGTGAGGATCGCTATCAGGAGGAACAGCACGGGGAGCACGGAGCCCATTGTTTTGCCTTCCTCAGCCTCGCCGCTTGACTCCTTATATACAACGTGGTCGTCCTTGGACGTCACCATAATAGTCCTGCCGAGCGCGTCCTTTACCTTGTCCTCGAGCGTTTCCTTTGACAGATCGGAGCATAGATTAACCTGAGCGTAGACCTTGTCGAGCGCTTCGTCTACCGCCTTGCCGGTCAAAAGCTTTTTGACGCTTTCATCGAGCATTTCTTTGGGTACGCCTGATTTTTTAAGCTCGGCGGTTATATTGTCTTTCAGTTTTGTTTTGACCGTTTCTCTTAGCTTTTTGGGGGAGATATATGCGTAGCCGTAGGTATTGTAATCGGGCATCATCTGGTTTTTGTCGGCGACGCAGATCATATGCTCGCCCGACTTTATCAAGCCGACTGTTTTTCCTTTTATTTCGGTTCCCTGAAAATCAAGAGCGAGTTCATCGCCTATTTCATAACCGTTCGCGGCGGCGAATTTATCGCTCAGCCAAAAGCCGTCGCCGTTCTCGTCATATGCCGCGCCGTCAGTAACGATAAAGGTCGAAATCGTATAGTTCTCGCTAACGTCAAGCGCGAGGCTTTTATTTTTTTCGCCTTTGATATCAAGGTTGACGGAAAGATACCGGGTCGCCGCGTCAACGCCGTCAATATCCGCTATTTTATCTAAATCGTCCTTTGTGAAGCCCTTTTCGGAATAAAGGCGGTAATCGGCGTAGTTGGTGTCCTCAAAGAATTTGCCCGTGTCGACCTCAATCGACTTCCACTCCATATTGAAGCCGAGGAACATTCCCATACCGAGCGTTATCATGATCACCATCGAGATAAACTGCGCCTTGTAGCTCCACGCGGTACGGAATAATTTGCGTATCAGCATTACCATTCCACCTCGTCCGCGCTCATAGAATCGGCCTGTTCGGCGATCGAGCGAATTTTGCCGTTTTTGACGCGTATCACCACGTCCGCCATTTTCGATATGCTTTGGTTATGCGTGACGATGACGATCGTTTTTCCGTAGTTTTTCGCCATACTCAAAAGCAGCTTTAGCACCATAACTCCCGTGTCGGAGTCGAGCGCGCCGGTCGGCTCGTCGCAGAGCAGTATTTTTGGATTTTTCGCCAACGCTCTCGCAATAGACACGCGCTGCTGTTCGCCGCCCGAAAGCTCTGACGGGAAGTTGTGCAGATGGTCGGTAAGCCCGACCTCCGCTATCATCTGCTTTGCCTCTATTGCATCCGGCGATATCGAAGAAACAAGCTGCACGTTCTCATAGACGGTCAGCGTGGGGATCAGGTTGTAAAACTGGAACACAAATCCAACCGTCGCCGCGCGGTAGTCGGCGAGCTCGTTGTCTGACAGCGTGCTTATATCCTTGCCGTTGACTGTGATAGTGCCGTCAGTGGGGCTGTCAAGACCGCCGAGCAGGTTGAGCAATGTGCTTTTGCCCGCGCCGGAAGGCCCGAGGATAACAACAAACTTGCCCTCGTCAAGTGTAAAGCTGACCTTGTCGAGCGCCTTGAGCTCGTGCTCTCCGCTCGTGTATATTCTCGTTACATTCTCAAATTTTACTATTGACATTTATGTTACCTCCCAAACAGCGAAAAACGCTTTTTCTCATACGGCTCGGCTTTTATCTCCAATACCTTATAGCCCGTTTTGCCGACAGCCTCAGTCAAAGCAGCTTTGTCAAGCGGACTTTCGCTGATGATCTCCGTTATTCCTTTTGTGTGCGAGGAGCTTACTTTCTTTACCTTAAAGCTCCGGCGAATAGTATCGTTGATATGGCTCTCGCACATTGAGCACATCATACCGTCGGTTTTTAACGTTGTTTTGATCATAGTATAGTCCTTTCGTTTTATTCTGAGTACCAATCGCAGAAACGCCCGCAAAAAGCGAGCGTCAAAGCGATATATGGGGATGGAAAAACTAAAAAGCAAATCAAACTTACGCTGCTATTTTGACGACCAGCTTGCTGATCGAGGTGCCTTGCAGCCATTTGGAATAATAGATGTCGGAGCATTTTTTGTACTTGGCAAACTCACGCTCGGCTCTTTCTTCGTTACCGTAAACCTTCCAACAACCGCAGCGTTTACAGCCGTTTCCCTTATGAAGAATGAACCCGCGGACATCCTCGGGCGGATAGCCGAGGAACAATCCGATTTCGTGCGGAAATTCGGGACATATTTGTATTCTGCTTTTGAGTGATTTAAGGCAGGTTTTGTACTCAAACTTTTTATATCCCACTGAGCCCAGAATGGATTTTGCTATAGTATCCGATAAATCCTTTTCAAGCCTTGTCGGACGAAATACATAAATCAAGGCGCGCGTTTTGCCGTAATCCAATGGCAGCATTACTACTCCCTTGCGGCAAAACCGCTGATTGAACTCCCGCGCGTATCGTTTGATATCCTCTTTTTGAGAATAGGCGCAGGTAAAAAGATTAGCGGTTTTAAGCCCCGCGAGAGTAGGAGAACAATGTTTTATGATCAAATCTTCCGACATCCGGTTATTCCTCCGTGGTTTTGTATTTATAGTTAGCATACGCTAACTATAAAGCTGGATTATCGGTTAGCCTGCGCTAACCTGTAATTAATATACCATATAATTTATTTTTTGTCAAGTAAAAAAGAATCAAAAAATCAGCCGGTAATCAAAAGTGACCGCCGGCTGAAGTAATCATTTGTATTCATTAAGATGTTTTTTCAGCGCGTCAAAGGTTTCGGCGCTGATAACGTGCTCTATCTTGCAGGCGTCGTTAACGGCGTGTTCCTCGTCAACGCCGAGCCGCATAAACAGCTCGCTCAAAACCGTGTGGCGCTCATATGTGCGCTCGGCGACCTCCAAGCCCGCTTCGGTAAGCGACAGTCCTCCGTCATGACCGACGGTAATGTAACCGCCCTCGCGCAGGATTCCCATCGCGCGGCTTACGCTCGGCTTTGAATAACCAAGCTCGGTGCCCACGTCGATCGCGCGGACAAAGCCCTTTTCCTTGCTGAGAACATAAATCGTCTCCAGATACATCTCGCCTGATTCCTTTAGTACCAAAGCCGTCACCTCCGAATAAATCTGTGCTTATTATATCATATTTATTTTTGGTTGACAAGACCGCGGCGATTTCTAAATGGAATATATAATAGTATAAAGGCTGCTTTTTCGGCAGCCTTTAATTTTTTAAAATTTTTTTAAAATTAATTGAAATCTGTAAAGAGTTTGTAAAAGGTGGGCTGATATACTGTAATCACAACAGAGGGAAACACCTCAAATTAATAAAAAAGGAGATACCAAAATGAAAACCACAAAAATCACAACCACCAACACATTAAACACAAACACAACAAATAATTCAACAAATTCAAAAGGAGTGAAAACACAGGCATCCTCTCGGCGATCACAGTAGTTTCAGTAGGAACAATGGCTATCGGCTCCGCTTCCGCTTTTGCGATCCCGGGATTCGCCGAAACCGTACTCAGCACCACCTTCGGCTATGCTAAGGACGAGGTGATGAAGTTAGCCGGTCCCGAGCTCTCCAAGATGGGACTTTCTCCTATTTTGAACAAGGTTCTCGGACTCGAAGATGACGGACCCTCTAATCAGGACATTCTCGACAAGATCGACAAGAGCACCGAAGAGATCAAGGCGGAGATCAACAAGGTCATGGACGAGGTCAAGGAACTCTCCACACAGACAGCCAACTACCACACTCTCCAGATGAACCAGCTCAAAGCTATCAACAGCAACATCGACACCAAGGATTTCAGAGTACAGGCTGACACCGTAGCGGCAGATTTCGCACACGCTCTCAAGCGCATTGACGAAAACAAGGCGAACATCACCTGCGACGGCAACGACAAGATCAACAACACCACCTATAAGGCTTACAAAGAAATTTTGGCAGACCCCAAGTGCAACGTCAGCGCTATGCAGGCAAACTTTGACGAAATGCTCCGCTTCCTCAAGGGTCAGCGCACATCTAACAACAACGAAAACGGCTACCGTCAGCTCACCAACTATTTGATGGACAGAGTCGTTGCAGCAGACCTCGGCGAGCACAGCTTTACAAAGACCCCCGACTACTACGGCGCAGTTGACAGCATCAACGCAGAGATCCGCGTTATGGAAGAACAAGTCCTGATGGATTACGCCATCATCAACGCGCTCAACGCTATGCAGTTCAGAGTTAAAGAATACGAGATCGACAACGGCATTATCACCGTTAACGAGGACGAATCTCCCTATGCAAAGTTCGAGAACACCGCTACCAACCTGCACAGCAGCATGGTCGACATCGACAAGATCTTTAAGAACGTGCTGAAAGAAAACGCTTCTATCCCGAGCAAGTACGTTGTAGCAGAGCTCTATGTCATCGACGGCAACAACACCACAAAGAAGGGCTGCACATCCTTTATCGACGCTTGGTCACAGGGCATCGACAGCGGCAAAAGCTTCAACATCAGAGTTCTCAAAAAGGGTCAATACCTGGTAGCCGACGCCAAGAAGGGCTTCAAATTCGACGACAACGTAAAAGGCCTGAACGACAAGGGCGGCTTTGAGATCCCCGCAGGCAAAAAGGTTTATATCAATATGTACTGCAAGAGCAACGGCTTCGACTGCTCCGCTAAGAAGGATATGGATCTGTTCACCATCAACAACGGTGCAAGCCTTGAGCTTTGGCAGGCAGAGATCACCGGCGAAAACCGCAAGTTCGTGATACCGGACAACGCGAACAACACCGCCCTGACGCTGAAATATACGGAAATTTACGGCACATCTGACTTTTTATCCAAATACAATCCCTGCATCAGCATCTCAAAGAAATCCAACAACACCACGATCGACCTTTATTGGACTGAATTCACCGGCGAATACGGCAGCCAGATAAAGAACGACGGCAAAAACACTAAGATCAGCGAGTGGTACGTCACCCGCACTTGGGAAAAACAGGTTCGCGGCGACGAGTACTGGGGAACCTGATTGTCAAATAAAAGCTTAAACAATATAGTTTGTGAAAAAAACGCCGAGGATTATTTTTCCTCGGCGCTTTTGCTCGCTTTATTATCAATATAGATCTTCATCATACATAAAGTCAGCCCAGTAATACTGGATCATATACTCGTTTTGATAGGCGTTCACCGCGCCCGCGTCAAGCTCTTTAAAGCGGTAGTAGTCGCAGTCGAGCTTGTCGACATTGACCGCGAGGGCGTTGAAGCCCTTGTGGACAGCGCCCTCCGCGCCGACCGCCTTTAAGCTTTTCATCATAGCGTAAATGAGCTGCTGAACATAGTTTTGCTGTTTTTTGTCATACGGCTCGTCCTCAAACAGCGCGGCGGCGATCTCCTTGGTCGTGCAGGAGCTGCCGTTGCGGTGTACAAGATACGCAAAGATCTCCTTGGAGCGGCTGCGCTCGAATCGGACGTGCTCGCCGCTTGGCAGGAATACGTCAAAGTTTCCAAAGCACTGAACGCGCAAAAGCGCGTCGCTTTTCGGCTCGATAGGAAAGCGCAGGTCATCAAGCTCCTGCCTGACCTCCTCGGCGGTGACGGGCTTCATGATATATCCGCTGGCGTGCAGCTTCATAGCGTCGCCCGTGTATTCGGAAAAGCCCGTGACAAAAATTATATTCATCTTAGGGTTGACCGCTTTAAGCTCCTTGGCGAGCTCAACGCCGTTCATCCCGCGCATATGGATGTCCAAAAACGCGACGTCGCAGCCGTTCTGCTTTGCCTCTTCAAGCAAATCTGACTGCTTTCTGAACGCCGTTATCTCGGCGTCGGGCTTTGCTTCTTCTACTGCAAGCTTCAACATCTTCAGAGCCAAAGGCTCATCGTCAAGACACAGAATTTTCATTGTGTTGTCCCTCCTTGGGGAGAATTACTTTTGCGGTCGTTCCTTCTCCGATTTTACTTTCTATGATTACTTCTCCGCCGCACATATCGCGCAGGCGTTTTTTTGTGTTTTCCATTCCGACGTGGCTTTTGCCGTCGTCCTTTTTTTCGTTGACGTCGAAGCCCACGCCGTCGTCCTCGATGATCACTTCATACGCGTCATCAGTCTCGCGGGTAGAGATCTTTACCGTTCCGCCGTCCTCTTTCATTCCCACGCCGTGCTTTACGGCGTTTTCAACAAGGGGCTGGATCGACAGTAACGGCAACTCAAAGTCGGTCGTTTGAATGTCATATTCGATATTGAGCAGGTCGTCAAACCGCAGCTTTTCGATATATAAATACTTTTTCAGGTGCTCGAGCTCCTGTGTAAAGGGCACGGGAGCGGTCTGCTTGAGCGAGTCCATATTGCCGCGCAGATACTTGGCAAAGGTGATAGTAGCCTCCTGCGCGGTTTTGGGCTCGATAGTGCACATCATCGCGATAGAGGTAAGTGCGTTGTACATAAAGTGCGGCCGTATCTGCGACGTCATAACGCTGACCTTCGCCTCGTACAGCTCCTTTTGAACCTGCTGATAGCGTATTGCCTCTAAATACTGCCTGCGCAGGTCGATGCCGAACCGCACCATTTGGTAAACGATAGTAAACGCCAGCCCCAAACAGAAGAATATCATTCCGCCGCGGTTTATAAACAGCGAGGCAAGACCGAGCTGGCCGGACAGCGATAATACTGTCCACGACAACAGATAGCTTACTAATCCCATTCCTTTTCTGCCGCGGATGTCAATACATAGCAGCACGGTCATCACGATAGTCATCGCCGCGAAAAGTATGCTCATCGGGTGGGATGAAGCCTGCATATCCACGGTATCGGTCATATGGAGCACCACCGCGGCTATGGTTGCCGCTATATAAAGCACGCACATACCCGCGCTTATCAGGCGGACGGCTTTTCCGTTCATGAGTGATTTCAGATAATAAAGCACCGATATCGCGAAGAAGCAGAACGACAGCTTGTCGGTCATCATACAGACGGTCGAGTCCTGTATCCATAGCTCAAGGTATTCGCTCGCCCTCTGCATTATCAGGTATAATCCGCTGCCAAAGCACAGTGAGCCGAACGCGATATATTTGGCGTCGAACCTGCCCAAGATAACGCTCGCGATAGGGAAGAAGAAAACGCCGAAAAAGCAAACGATAAGAGAAATCAGGATAACCGGGAACGCGTCAAAGAAAAATTGCAGATACAGTCCGTCGGTAAAGGTCATAGTGATATAAAAGCTGTCTGAGAACTCGGGAGGCTTGTCATCATACGGGTACTCGACCTCCAATATCATCTCTTTGTCCTCGTGGAACGCATCGTCATAATCAAGCTCGTGCTCGCTGACCGAATAACCGGGGGTAGAGAGCATTCTGTCCTCCTGTCTTAGGGCGGATTCGACCATAACTTCAGAACGGTCTACGCGCTTGTTAGTAAAGAGCACCGTCCCGTCGGCGTAGCTCAGGGTGTACCACACATTTTTGCCTGTGATGAACATCTCGTGGCAGTACTCTACCGGCTCAATAAATTTGCCCTTGAACACGGCTTTTTTAAATGGCTCATTGAGCGGTTTTTCGTTGTCGATCTTTTTCCACTCGCCGCCGTCAATTGAGTATTCGCCGTCCAACATAACGGTGGAGCGAAAGCTCGTGTCCTCTCTTACGGCGTACTTTGCATTTTGGTATATCATCCACCCGAACAACGCGAGCACCACGCAAAGAAGTACCGCTGCTGCTATTGTGTTCCGCTTCATCCTATCCCTGCTTCCATTGCTTACTGCTTCTATTATAACGGCAAAAACATAAATAAACAAGGGTAAAGTTGCGGTGTGGGGATTGAAAACAATAATTATTTATGATACCATATTAGTATCATATATTCGTATTCAGGAGGTTTAGAAAATGAAAGCATTAGTGTGCGAAATATGTAACAGTAGAAATTTTGTAAAACAGGATGGTATGTACGTCTGCCAACAATGCGGAACTAAATATACCGTTGAAGAAGCAAAAAAACTAATGGTCGATGTACCGGACACCCCTGCCGGAACTTATAATTACGCTCCGGTAAGCAATTATGGGGGTGGCAACATAGCAGGAACAAATGAACCTAAGAAAAAAAGCCACAAGAAAGCCATAATAACCGTGTCTGTTATCGTGGGTGTTCTTATATTGCTTGCGGTCGGAACTTTTGTAGGGCTTAGAGTATATGACGATTACAGAAAAACAGAGATCATAAACAATGCTTCCAATGAAGTGTTTAGTAACACTTGGAAAAGCTTGGATTCGGATAAAACATTTAAGTTAGAAGAAAACGGAGGTTCGTATGGCGATTATAAAATAACCTCATGGAAGTTTAAAGCGCCTGTCCTGAATATTACTTATGAAGTGCCCGGCACTACCTACAAAGAGCCATCACCTGAGAATATCACCCTTAACCTTACGTTGGATCAGGACGATATTATGGTATTGACGTTAGAGGGAAAAAATGAGCGCTTTGTAAAAGAAAGCGATTACAGTAAAGCTAAGGGAGTCATAAAGTAAAACAGCTTTTAGGACTATAAGGATTGGGGAGCAGAGTAAATCTGCTCCTCTTTATTATAAGAAAACCCGACCTCCGAAAATCAGATCGTTTGTCTGACTTTCGGAGGTCGGGTCACGTTTGATTATTTGTGAATCAGGGCTCAAGCTCCTTCTCAATCGCTTCAATGTCGTCGCTCTCTGCTTTACCGAACGGACAACATTCGGGCGCGTCGGGGAGTTCCTCGCCCTTGACGCAAGCAAAAATAGCCGCCTTGTGCAGATACGCGAATACAAGCGCGACGCCTGCCGCCAATCCGAGGATAAATCCGATAAATCCTTTGCTCATAATTTCACCTCCTGAAATAGCTTTATATAGATTTTAATTTAAAACTGCTTTTCTCGCCCAGGTCGAAACCTCTGTTTCGGAGCGCGGAGCGCTCCCGCCCTGGACTGCAAGGCTCTCGCCGATTTTAGCACCCTTGCAGGATTTTCTGATTGTCTTGGATACTCCGCCCAAGCCCGAGCCCTCGTGGGTGACTACAAAATGAACCGTCTTGCCGGTAAAATCAAGCCTTTCAAGCTGGCTGTAGACCGCCATGGGGTACACGCCCCACCAGTTCGGCGCAACAATAAACACCGTGTCGTATTCCGAGATGTCGTCAAGGTACGCCTTTAGCTCCGGACGAGCTTTGTTGCTCTGCTCGGCCTTTGCCTCTTCGATGCAGGCGTTATATTCCTCGCTGTAGGACTTAACGGTGTCGATTTCAAAAACATCCGCACCGATCGCGTCTCTGATGTATTCGGCGATCAGCTCCGCGTTGCCTCTTTCGAGCGAGCTGATATTGCCGTTGACGTAGTTTTGCCCGCGCCGTGAGTAATAAATCACTAAGCTCCTCATAATATGCCCCCAAATCGTTATAGAACCATTATAAAGAATTTTTTCGGATTTTACAATAGTATTTAACAAATTTAAAAATAAAAACGGCTCAAATGATTTGAACCGTTTAGAATATCACAGTGAATCGTATTTTCCGATGTCGCAGAGCTTGATCTCGTGACAGCCGAGCCTCGTGCTCAGCGGAGCAAGTTCCATATAATCGCCGTAAAGGAACTTCAAATACTCATCGTAACGTTTGGGTACAGGCATTGATTCGCCCTCAAAGTCAACGCGCATCTCATCTTGCAGCAGCTCGATCGGGAAGCTTCCGTTGTAGACGTTCCTGCCCATTCCGTCGTACAGGTATTTGGCGTTCTTTTTGTTTTTGAAAAAGCTGATCGTGTGGTTCATCAGCCACAGGCTGAACCTGATCGGGAATATCTTTACGCAGAAGTTCGTAACGGCGGTCTGTATCCTGCTGCCGTTGGATGTCTTGCGTTTGTTCCACTTGTTGAGCACCAGCGCGCGGGTGAATACGGTCATAGCCAGGTGCAGTTTTTGACCGAGCGCGGAGTTTGCGGTTTTGTCGTGGCAAAAGATATCGAGCGCGATACCGATGTTGATCGCGTTGTGCGATTTTGCGAATTCGGTGGCAAATACCGTATTGTCTACTCTGATTTTCGCGAACTCATAAAAGTTGTTTTTGTCGGTTTTGTTGGAGTGGAAGCTGAGGAAGGGCGGCAGCTCGCTTGGGGCGATCTCGCAGAATTTATCGTAGTCCTCCCTGAGCATCATAATGTCGGAATCATCATCCCACGGGATAAAGCCCTTGTGCCTTATCGCGCCGAGCAGTGTTCCGCCGCCCAAAAAGTAGCGGATATTGTGCTTTTTGCAGATTCGGTCTACCTCCATCAGCCCGGCAAGCTGTATCTTCTGAATAGCGTCGAGCCGTCCGTCGTGGGTGTTGGGCAGGCTCGCGCCTTTAGCGTCGTCCATATAGCTCATAACGCAGAGCTCAAGCGCGGTCTCGAGCTTCAGCTGCGGCGCGCAGCCGTTGTTTTCTATCTTGCTGCCGAGTATCGCGCAGGCGTTGAGCTCATCCTTTTTGCCGAGGGTGAGCTTTGCCGTTTTGGGATAAATATCGTGCAAAACAGCGCTGAGCATTCCCGTCGAAACCGTGGAATTTATGCCTGTTACGTTGTATACCTCGTCGCTTTTCAGCGTTGTCATTGAGTAGATCATCGCCCTGAACACGTCCGAAATATAGACGAATGAATACTTTCTGTCAGAGTTGAACAGCGTGTATTCCGAGCCCTGAGCGACCGATTTGAATAAAGATTCAAACGGAGTTTTGAGCCCCGTGTACGCACCGAGAACAATGCCCGTTCTGAGCGTTGTTAGCTCAAATCCGCCTGCCTTTTTTTCGCAGTTGAGGTAGGCCTCGATCGAGCGCAAAAGCTGAGCCTCAAAGCAATTTTCGTCTGTGTTGTTTAGGTGTGCATACTCGTTTTCGGCGTAGACCCTGCCGTGCTCAGCACTGCCGTAGACCCTGCTGTCGCTGAGCGCGACAAACCTCGCTTTGCTGTACTTTGCGATCCTGCAAAGCTCCTTTAAGGCAGTCAGCTCGGTCTTTAAGTCCTCGCCAAAGCTTGTGACTGATTCGCCGCACATACCTGTGTAGATGACGTGATCGGCTTTTCTAATTTCTGATAAAGAATTATAATCAACAAAATCGAAGTCGCCTCTGAGGGCTAATTCCGCGGAGAGCGGTTTGATCCCGCTGTTGTCGATGTCCGAAAAAATAACCCTGTTGTTCAGAGCTTTGGCGTCGTTCTGATACAAAAGGGCATAGCAAAGACAGCGGGCAATTGAATGTCCGCTGATCAGTATAGTTTTATTTTTGAGCTTTAACAGCTCATCTTTTTCAACCTGGGGAAGAGCCGCCCAGTCAGCTTCAAATTCGTTAAGCTTATTTTTGATCATTTTTTCTTTTGATTCTTAACGCTTTCCTTGTAATCGTTGTAGACCTTTAGGGTGTCCTCGGTGTTGCCGTCATAGATAACGGTACCTTTTCTCAGGTAGATCGAACGCGGGCAGATTTCGCGCACGGAATCGGCGCTGTGGCTAACATATAATACCGTAGTGCCGTTGCTCATAATCTCCTTGATTTTATCCTTACATTTGCGCTTGAAGCTGGCGTCACCAACGGCGAGAGCCTCATCGACAACGAGCACATCAGGCTCGATATTTACGTTGATCGCAAAGCCAAGACGCATTTTCATACCGCTCGAGTATGTTCTTACGGGCTGGTCAATGTAGTCGCCGAGCTGTGCGAATTCAATGATATTTTCTTCGATTTCCTTAATATAATTATCCTCAAGCCCAAGGATATAGCCCTTCAGGTAAATGTTCTCTCTGCCTGTCATTTCAAGCGAAAAGCCCGCTGTGAGCTCGAGCAGAGCGGCAACCTTGCCGTCTACTATAATATCGCCCTCGTCGGGAAATGCAACGCCCGTTATCATCTTGAGCAGAGTCGATTTACCCGCGCCGTTGTCGCCTACGATACCCACGGATTCACCGCGGTAGATCTGAAAAGAAACATCGTTGAGCGCGCGGTTTGTTTTTGGGTTTTTGGGCTTGATAAACAACGCCTTAAAACGCGCCTGGTCGTTTTTATAAAGAATATATGTTTTGCTGACATTCTTAAAGGTAATGATCGGTTCAGACATATTATTACCTCCTTAAAGTACGTCGGGAAGCTTTTTCCTGAGCCTGTTGTAATTGAATATACCAAGGAAAAATACGATCGCGAACTCTACAATGAAAATAGCAAATTCTGTTTTATAATAGAAGAACGGACGGTGATACAAGAAGCAGTTCCTGTAGCCGTTTGCAAAAAAGTTGATTGGATTGAGCAACATAGCGTATTTGAGGATTCCGGTAAAGCTGTAGCTGTCGTACATAATACCTGATAGCCAGAATACGCCCGACATTATCGAAACAATAAGGCTTTCAAAGTCTTTACTGAACGCCGACATCGGAGCAGTTGACCAAGAAAGCGCCAAAAAGAACATAAACATCAACGGACAATAAAAGAGGAATTGCAGGTTGTACCACGAGGGACCTATGCGGAACAGCACGTATATGTACATAATTACTACGAGAAAGATATGTACAAACAGCCTTGATAATCCGGTATAGGTCAAAATAGTTGATACAGGGAATTTGACCTTAGTAATAAACTGTCGGTTGTTTCTGAGAGTTTTTGCGCCCTGAACGATCTGATCCTGAATAAAGAACCACGGAACGATACCGATAAACATAAAGGTAAAGAAATCAATCGAAAACGCCTCGTGATTCATACCGTTCAGGTGTATCTTGACCGCCTTTAACGCTTTGATACCGACAGAAAATGCAAACCAGTAAACAAAGATAGTAAACGCAGGCTTAACTACCGACCAAAGCGGACCGATAACCGCACCCTTGTAGGTTTTGATGAGCTCGTTTTTAGCCAGCAGGAATATTTGCTTGCCAAACCCCTTGTGCTCTTTTAGTATTGACGTAAACAAAATAACACCGTCCTGTCTTTTTCATAGATTCTTTCATAGGTATTCTTAATTTCGCATACCAATCCATAATATTCCATTCTATAATATATTATAAAGCATTGTACGGATTTGTCAATGCGTTGTATTGCCAATTATATAGCGGTAAAGGCGACTAAAATTGTGAAAAAATGGTTGACAAGCATAGTTTTTATGTTATAATGTATCTGTTGCATTGGGCGAAGGACGCCCAAAATGCGGCAAATCCTTGCGGAGAGATCCGCCATAATGTCCAGAAGGAGGTGCAAAGTGATGGCAGTTACAGCTAATTACGAGACCGTAATGATTCTCTCAATGAAGAACGGTGAGGAAACAAACCAGGCTCTTATCGAAAGATTCAAGAACCTCATTGAGGAACGTGCCACTTTGAAAAACGTTGACGAGTGGGGCAAGAGAAAGCTTGCTTACCTTATCAACAAGGAAAGTGAAGGCTATTACGTTCTCTTTGATTTTGAAATGTGTATTGTAGGAAGAAATCTTCCGAATTACGAATGACGAAAGGAAAAAGTTATGTTAAATCGTGTAGTATTAATGGGTCGTCTGGTATCGGATCCCGAGCTCAAAACAACAAATTCAGGCATCAGCGTTACAAGTATCAGGATCGCCGTAGAGCGCAATTACGTAAGGAACGGTGAAGAGCGCAAGGCGGATTTTATTGATGTTGTATGCTGGAGACAGACCGCGGAATTTGTTTGCCGTTATTTCGGCAAGGGTTCGTTGATTGCGGTTGACGGTCAGTTGCAGAGCAGAACCTATCAGACAAGAGACGGCGCTAACCGTACTGTTGTAGAGGTAGTTGCCGACAACGTATCGTTTACAGGCGAGAAAAGAGATTATTCCGGCGGCGGTTATAACAACCAGTCATACGGAAATCAGTATTCTCAGCCCCAGCAGCCTCAGCAGACCCAGCAGTATCAGGAGCCTGCGCCCCAGCCGGCACAGCCCTCATACCAGAGCGGAACAAACGCCGATTTTCAGGATATGCCGCTCGACGATGATTTACCATTCTAATTAAAAATTAACTGAATTTAAATAATTCTCACGAAAGGAGAACCCAAGATGGCTGACAGACCTAACAGAGGCAGAAAAGGCCGCAAGAAAGTTTGCGCTTTCTGTGTTGATAAGGTAGAGCATATCGACTACAAGGATGTAAACCGCATCCGCCGTTACCTGTCCGAGAGAGGAAAGATCCTTCCCCGCCGTGTAACAGGCACCTGCGCAAGACATCAGCGTGACCTCACAACTTCGATCAAGCGTGCGCGTCACCTCGCGCTGCTCCCTTATTCGGCAGACTAATAAAATATGTTTTATCAAACCGCTTTGCTTATGCAGGGCGGTTTTTTGTCGTGGAATTTAAAGCCTCCCCCGTCACTTGTTACGGGGGAGGTGCCGCCAACGGCGGCGGAGGGGGCTGCGTTTCCGGTAGCGCGAGGTTTCCGTAACATTTAAAATCTCAGTCACTTGCGGAAAAGTCTTTAAACAGCCTCTTGACAAATACCCTGCGGGGGTATATAATAAACCCATACAAATACCTATAGGGGGTATATTTATGGCTGATAATAAAAAAATTGAAACCGAGGTCTGCGCCTGTCATAAGACCAAAAAGCGCGATGAGGCGGAGTACAAAAAGCTCATTAACCGCCTCAACCGCATCGAGGGACAGATCCGCGGCATAAAGCGTATGGTTGAAAACGACGCCTATTGTCCCGATATCCTTGTTCAGGCAGCCGCCGCGAACGCCGCGCTCAATGCCTTTAACAAAGAACTGCTCTCAAATCATATTCACACCTGCGTTGCAAATGATATAAGAGAGGGCAAGGACGAAACTATCGACGAGCTTATGGACACTCTGCAAAAGCTGATGAGGTGAGTTTATGAAGCAATTTGATGTTGGCGGAATGAGCTGCGCCGCCTGCTCCGCGCGGGTCGAAAAGGCGGTCTCTCAGCTCGACGGCGTAAGCTCCTGCTCGGTCAGCCTGCTGACAAACTCAATGGGAGTTGAGGGCACGGCAGATCCCGCCGAGATAATCAAAGCGGTTGAAAACGCGGGCTATACCGCCGCCGAAAAGGGAAGCAAAAAAGCGGAAAGCAATTCCGCAGACAATTTAAAAGATACCGAAAGCCCCAAGATATTAAAACGCCTGATAGCCTCGATCGGCTTTTTGCTCGTGTTGATGTATTTTTCAATGGGGCATATGATGCTCGGGCTGCCGCTCCCGCCGTTTTTTGAGGGCAACTGCGTCGCGATCGGCTTGATGCAGCTTTTGCTCGCGGCGATAGTTATGGTGATAAACCAAAAATTCTTTGTCAGCGGCATAAAGGGAGTGCTCCACCGCGCGCCAAATATGGACACGCTCGTGGCGCTCGGCTCAGCCACCTCGTTCATCTACAGCACGGTGGTGTTGTTTTTGATGACCGCGGCGCCGGACAGAGCAACAGCGATGGGCTATATGAGTAACCTCTACTTTGAGTCAGCCGCGATGATCTTGACGCTTATAACCGTCGGCAAGCTGCTCGAAGCGCTGTCAAAGGGCAGAACGACCGACGCGCTGAAAAGCCTGATGAACCTTGCGCCTAAAACCGCGACGGTGCTCATCGACGGAAAAGAAACGACCGTTCCCGTTGAGCGGGTCAAAAGGGGAGACATCTTCGTCGTCCGCCCGGGCGGCAGCGTACCGGTTGACGGAATAATAATCGAGGGCTCTGCGGCGGTCGATGAATCGGCATTGACAGGCGAGAGCGTGCCGGTAGATAAAACCGTCGGCAGTGCGGTCTCGGCGGCTACGATAAATAAATCTGGCTTTATAAAATGCGAGGCTTCCCGCGTTGGCGAGGACACGACCCTCGCGCAGATAATAAAAACCGTCAGCGACGCCGCGGCGACAAAAGCGCCTATCGCGAAAATCGCCGACAAGGTATCGGGCGTATTCGTGCCGGTGGTTATCGGCATCGCCGCAATAACATTTATAGTCTGGCTGCTCATAGGCGCGCCGGTCGGAACCGCAATAACCAGGGCGGTGTCCGTGCTTGTAATAAGCTGCCCGTGCGCGCTCGGACTTGCCACGCCCGTGGCGATAATGGTCGGCAGCGGAGTCGGCGCAAAGCACGGTATCCTGTTCAAAACCGCCGAATCGCTCGAAGAAACCGGAAAGCTCAAAATAATCGCGCTCGACAAAACGGGAACCGTCACCAAGGGCGAGCCCGTCGTGACCGACATAAAGCCGAATGGAATAACTGAAAACGAGCTTTTGTCCCTCGCGTATTCGCTCGAGAAAATGAGCGAGCATCCGCTCTCAAAGGCGATTAATTCATACGCGGAGGATAATAATATAAAGAGCGCAGCGGTCAAGAATTTTAAAAATCTGCCCGGCAACGGACTCTCCGCGGAGCTTGACGGCGAAGCTATGCGCGGCGGAAATTTAGGTTATATAAGCGAAAACTGCGATGTTCCCGATGAATTTAAGAGCGTTGCGGACAGCCTGTCCGACGAGGGAAAAACACCGCTATATTTCTCTAAAGGAAATAAGATCCTCGGTATTATCGCCGTGGCGGACGTTATAAAGCCCGACAGCAAAGAGGCTATCAGCCTGCTTAATTCGCAGGGAATGAGGGTAGTAATGCTCACCGGCGACAACGAAAAAACCGCCGCGGCTATCGCTCATCAGGCGGGTATAAACGAGGTTTTCGCGGGGATTTTGCCGAACGAAAAGGAAAGCATTATCAAAAAGCTCAGCGCCGAGGGCAAGACCGCCATGGTCGGCGACGGCATAAACGACGCCCCTGCTTTGACGACAGCCGATATCGGTATCGCGATCGGCGCGGGAACAGACGTAGCCATCGACGCCGCGGACGTGGTGCTGATGAACAGCTCGCTCATCGGCGTGCCGAACGCCGTAAAGCTCGGCAGAGCCGTGCTCAGAAACATCCGCCAAAACCTGTTCTGGGCGTTTATCTACAACATCATCGGCATCCCGCTCGCCGCGGGAGTGTTTATATCTGTCCTCGGCTGGGGAATGAACCCGATGTTCGGCGCGGCGGCAATGAGCCTGTCAAGCTTTTGCGTAGTCACAAACGCGCTGAGACTCAATTTTGTAAAGCTCAAAGAAATAAAAACAGAAAATAAACCGAAAATCAAGGAGGAAACCCAAATGACAAAGACACTGAAAATCGAGGGAATGATGTGCCCGCACTGCGAGGCAAGAGTAAAATCCGCGCTCGAAGCGCTCACAGAGGTAGGCTCAGCCGAAGTCAGCCACGAAAAAGGCACGGCGGTAGTAACGCTCAATTCGGATATTTCCGACGATAAGCTCAAAGAGACCGTCGAAGCGCAGGGCTACAAAGTATTGGATAATTGAGAATTGAAAATTACAGGTCGCTTCGCTCCGAATCGGAGCGGGGCGATTTTTTACGCATTTAAAGCCTCCCCTAACACTTGTTTTAGGGGAGGTGGCGCGCCGCCAAGCGGCGTGACGGAGGGGTCAAAGTTTCCGATAGCGCGAGTTTTACTTAACAATAAAAAACCTTCTCCCTCGTGGAGAAGGTGGGCAATTTGCCTGCAAATTGGTCAGATAAGGGGTTCGCCGTAGGCGACATAGGTCAGCGCGATTTTGGATTTTGTAGTAACCCCAAAATCTAATCCCCTTATCAGTCAGCTGCGCTGACAGCTTCTCCACCGGGGAGAAGCTATTTCATTGTGTAAAACTGCCAAATTGACAATAGGATTTTTGGATTGCGAAAAGTCCTGTAATATGGTATGATAAAGGTGTCAAACAAAATATATATTTCCGAAAGTTTGTATTGTTTACCTATGGTAAAAATACAGGCTCTATTATCTCGTTCTTTCGGAAACAGATATGAATTTTGTTTGGCGACAATCGAGCTATGTGTTTCTCGCGCACAGCTTCGGTTGTGCGCTTTTTAATTATTTTAAAATTGAAGGAGGAGTTTTCGTGAAAAAGAAATTTAGAAAAAGCACAGCAGTTTTGTTAGCGATAGTGATGGTTATGTTCTTTGCTATAGAAATGGTAGGTTGTGATAATAGTACTGTCAAAGATAATAAATCAAGTTATTCAAGTGAGTCAGGATTCAAATCTGATTCAACTGTAGAAACAACAAATAGGTATACTTCTGAACAGAATACTGAAGAATCTAATATCAATACAGAAGATTCTTCTTTTTCAATTAGTGATGGTCCAATCTTTTTGAAATGTGATGAGTATCCTTCATCAAGAAATATAAAGAGCATTACATTAACAATGTATTCTTTGAAGGACGGAAAGCAATATCCTATTTTTAGTTATAGCGGCGATGACGAGTATGGTATCGATTGGGTATATGAAAAGCCATCTTATTCGCGATATCTTAAAAATGAAATGTATTTTTATAAGGTGTTTGACCCCAAATTAGAGAAAATGGCGGTAAAATGGTATGATGACAAAGATGGATCAAAGCATGTTGGCTGGATAGACAAATCGGGTACTGTAACCGATGTTACTAATACTGTTCATCCTGCTTCATCAGATTTTTCAAGTGTATTTCCAAAGGACGAAAAACCACATTTTAAAAAGGATGGAACATTCGTGTTTTACGATAATAATGAAAAACAGTATTACTACTATGATCCAGTTGCAAATAATATAATTAAAAAAAACAATTCCGATGAAGAAGCATATGATTTGTATGGTCAATATCGTGGTTCTGTTAATCTCAACGGAGCTTGCTTTGCTGTAAGTGAAAACACACAGGATTATGTAAAGTATGATGATGGATATGTATTATTTCATCTCAAGTACACTGATGCAAACCATAATAGATTAGTAGCTTCAGGTGTAGGGATAAGTGATTTAACAGAACCTGGAAAATATGATTATATTGAAACCCCGTATTATTCATATAAAACAGATGAAGGGGCGCAAGTTATAACTCCTGAAAGTGAATACCGTATTGAGAATATGGCATATTGCAATGATACAATTGTTTTTACGGCATTTAAAGGTTCTGAACACGCTATGTTTAAGATGTCATATGTAGATCGTGTAGCAGGAAAACCAGAGAGAATTAGAGATATAGAATCTTCTTGGGGAAATATAGTCATGTGGAAAAGTTAAAAAATATACAAAAGGTAACCTCGACGCGGCGGAGATCCAAAAAATTGCCAAAGGGAAGATTAGTGAGTTTAAGAAAAAATCCTAAGATAATAGCTGTCATCCAGAGTTTTAGCAAAGGAACTCCTTGTGTTACTACTGACCTTGGTTAAAGAGGTATGAGATCATTCGGCAGAGCCTCAGAATGATAGGGTTAAGGAAAACGGAATCTAAAAATATCAAGAGACTTATAGTTGAATAAAAAAAGCACCTCCGTCAATACTAACGACGGAGGTGCTTTTTTATGAGCAAACATTACAGCGGCAACAGCCGAAAAAGAAAAAACCGCCGCGAAAAAATCGGATTTTACACCGCGTTTTCAATCTGCCTGATAGCGGTTTGTATGGCGGTATTTTCAACATACAATACCGTGAACAACTCCGCCAAGCAAAAGCTGACCGATTCAAGCAACGCAAAGCAGGTCAACCAGCCCGTAACGGGCGTCCACGCCACTCCGCCCGCGCCGACTATCGGTGACATCGGCAAAAAGAGTGATTCGACCGTGCCCACCGAGATCGCGGACACGGAAGCTCCGACGATCCCCGCCACCCAAAGACCGACCTACAGCTCTGATGCCCTGCAGACAATGCTCGCCGCGGATATCAGCCTGAACTTCCCCGTAAAGGGCGGTAATATCCTGCGCGAGTACAGCAAAGAGAGCGTTTATTTTAAAACACTTAACGTCTGGAAGCCTCACAGCGGCGTCGATTTTGCCGCAAATCTCGGCGATGATGTAATGGCGATGAGCGACGGCGAGGTAACAAAGGTCAGCGAGGACAAGCTCCTCGGCAAAACCGTAGAGATCTCGGTCAACAATGTCGTCTGCACCTACTGCGGACTTGGCGATGTAAAGGTCAAAAAGGGCGACACCGTCAAAAAAGGCGATAAAATCGGCGTTGTCGGCACCGTTCCGTGCGAAGCGAGCGACAAAAACCATATCCATGTCGAGGTCAAGGTAAACGGAACTCCCGCCGACCCGATCTCATTTATTAATAACGAAGATTGATTTATCCGATTACCTGATAAAGCCCTCGTCTCGTTTTAGGGGCAAAAACAAAAGACGCGCGCAAATCTAATTCCTGCGCGCGTCTTTTGCCTGCAAAATAATAGCAGGGCTGCTCAATGAACAACCCTGCGTCCGTTTTGATTTTATGTCAACGAAAAACACTAAGCGATTTTTCAATTAAAATTCCTTTTAATGGTTTGTAAGCTGCGCTTACCTCTCGCTCTCGTGCCATTCCTCGTTGCCGAAAATAAAATCGTCAATATCCATGATGACAAACTTCATGTTTTCACCTCCTAAATCAATGATACAGTATATTCAGGAGGACTGAAAATATGCCGATTAAATTTGATCGAGCAAATTAATGTAATCGACAATCAAATCCGCGGCGGTCTCCGGTTTAAGATTTGTGGTATTGATACACAAATCATAGTTGTCAACCTGACCCCACTTTTGTCCTGAATAAAAGCTGTAATAGTTAGCTCTGCCTTTATCCGCTTTCAAAATCGCCTGCTTAGCTCGCGCAGGCTCAATGTCGTTTCTTTCAACGGCGCGTTTTATTCTGCTTTCAATGTCAGCATAAATATATATTTTAACTACGTTGGGAGCGTCTTTCAGCACATAGTCGGCGCATCTTCCGACAACAACAAAATATTCATTTTCCGCTTTTTCTTTAATTATCTTGTGCTGAATAATGTAAAGCTGATCATTGAGCGGCAAGTCGCCCATTGTAGATGAGAATCCGTTTCCGTAATTATAGAGTCCTACGGAAAGCGAATAAAGCAAACTGTTCGCGGGCTTTTCGTCCGCTTTTTCGAATACCTCGGGAGATACCCCGCTTTCTTTGGCTGCAAGAGATATCAATTCCTTGTCATAAAACCCGATGCCGAGTTTGTCTGCCAGAAGCTCGCCGATCTCGTGTCCACCCGAGCCGTACTGCCTCGTGATAGTAATAATTCTGTTGCAGCTCATTATTCTCACCCCGATATTCGCAAATGCATAAAGATAATAATTTGCCTTATTTCTTTTATGTAAATATATAATATCACATATTTTGCAAAAGTCTATACTTATTTTGCAAAATCTTAAAATTTTGTAACAATTATCTAAATCGGAGGGCGTTTAATTGTTTAAAAACACAATATTCTTATGGAGAAAAATGAAAATCAAGTGAAAAATGGGATATTAATGGGGATAAAGCAAGAATTTTGCAGTCTGTTGATCATAAAAATCAGGTTTGATAAAGCGGTTACAAAAAAGTAAATTTTATTGCCGGAAATTTCAAAAAATGTATTGCCGGAAATTTCAAAAAAACTGTTGACAAAGGGAGCGGGTTGATGTATAATGTTATTCGCACTATTAAGGCACGGGTGCGAAAACACCCGTTATTTTTTGCCCC
>CADBXH010000022.1 GCA_902798605.1 uncultured Ruminococcus sp.
GCCGATCTTCTCGCTTCTGCCGTCTACCTCTACGCGCATACCCTTGGCTTCGAGAGCCTTTTTGATCTCATATACATAGTCGAGGTGTCTGTCGGCGACCGCGAGCAGCTTGACCTGAGTAGGAGCGAGCCAAAGCGGGAAAGCTCCGGCGTACTTTTCGATAAGGAGCGCCAGGGTTCTCTCGTAACAGCCGATAGATGTGCGGTGGATGATGAACGGGTGCTTTTTAACTCCGTCGCGGTCAACGTATTCCATATCGAATTTCTCTGCGAGATACGGGTCGATCTGGATGGTGATAAGCGTATCCTCTTTGCCGTAGACGTTCTTGATCTGGATATCGAGCTTGGGGCCGTAGAAAGCCGCCTCGCCGATACCCACAGCGTAATCGATGCCAAGGTGGTCAAGGATCTTGCCCATCATATTTTGAACGTTATCCCACTCCTCCTGAGTACCGATGTATTTTTCTCGGTCGTTGGGATCCCACTTTGAGAAGCGGTAGCTTACATCGTCATAAAGTCCGACTGTCTTGAGCATATAAGCGGCAAGCTCAACACACTGTCTGAACTCGTCCTCGAGCTGTTCGGGAGTACACATAAGGTGGCCCTCAGAGATAGTGAACTGTCTGACGCGGATAAGACCGTGCATCTCGCCCGAAGCCTCATTCCTGAACAGAGTTGAAGTCTCGTTATATCTGAGCGGCAGGTCGCGGTATGAGCGCTGCTTGTTGAGGTACGCCTGATACTGGAACGGGCAGGTCATAGGTCTGAGCGCGTAAACCTCATCGTCGCTGTCGGGATCGCCGAAAACGAACATACCGTCACGATAATGATCCCAGTGACCGCTGATCTTATAGAGGTCGCTCTTTGCCATAAACGGAGTCTTTGTGAGCTGCCAGCCGCGCTTTTGCTCCTCATCCTCAACAAAACGCTGTAAAAGCTGGATGACCCTTGCGCCCTTGGGGAGCAAAATCGGCAAGCCCTGTCCGATGTAATCTACGGTTGTAAAGAAGCCGAGCTCGCGTCCGATCTTGTTATGGTCGCGATTGCGAGCTTCTTCGAGCTGCTTTAAGTGCTCCTCGAGCATTGAAGCCTTGGGGAACGCTACTCCGTAAACACGGCAGAGCTGGGCGTTGTTCGCGTCACCGCGCCAGTAAGCGCCCGTGCAGTTTGTGAGCTCGACCGCCTTGATAGCGGAAACGCTCATAAGGTGAGGACCCGCGCAGAGGTCGGTAAAGTCGCCCTGCTTGTAAAAGCTTATGCTCTCGCCCTTGTCGGTGTGCTCCTTCGCAAGCTCTACCTTATACGGCTCGCCCATATCCTCGAGCAGCTTTACTGCCTCCTCGGGAGGAAGCTCAAAGCGTGTTATCTCGAGTCCGGACTTGACTATCTTTTTCATCTCTGCCTTGATTTTTTGCAGATCCTCTGCCGAGAAGGGCTTTTCTACATCAAAATCGTAGTAAAATCCGCCTTCGATAGCCGGGCCGATAGCGCACTTTGCGTTGGGATATAATCTTTTAACCGCCTGTGCCAAAACGTGTGAAGCGGAATGCCAAAACGCGTGCTTGCCGTCGGGGTCGTCAAATGTGAGCAGTTCGAGCTTGCAGTCAGAGTCAAGCGGTGTGCGCAGGTCGCAGACTACATTGTCCACTCGCGCGGCGCATACAGCCTTGTACAAGCCCATTCCGATAGATTTTGCGATTTCGGCGGGAGAGATACCGTTTTCAAATTCCTTGATCACTCCGCCCTTTAGTTCTACATTGATCATATACATTCTCCTTATATAAATAAATTATTTCCAAAATAAAACGCCCCAATGCCGTAACAGACATTGGGACGAGTAAATCGTGGTTCCACCCAACTTCGGCGCAATGCGCCCTTGATTGGATCCCTTAACGCGGGTAACGCCGAACCATTTCCTGCTCGGACTCAAAGGTGGTAAACTGCAAAACCGAATATGAAGCTCTCAGCATTTGCTTCACTCTCTGAAAACGGACATTTGCAATTCGTGTCCTTATCAACGTTTTAATATACTATATCACCGACATTAATAAATGTCAACAGATTATTCAGATTTGCTGTCGAGCTCCTGAAGAAGCTTGTCGATCTCGCTGAGTCTGGCTTTTTGCCTTACCTCGATATCCTCTTCATCCGAGGTTTTGATTCGGGTTTGAGGAACTTTTTTATCTTCCGGCTCGCTTTCATCTTTTGAAAAATCCTTTTTAGAGAGCTTTCTGAGCTCATCTTCAAGCTCCGATGACGGAGAAAAATGCGAAGCCTCGTGCTCTGCTTCAGGCTCGGCTTCGGGCTCAGGATCGGGAGCAAAATGCTTTGCGGCTGCCGGCTCTTCAACAGCGGGAGATTCCTCCGCAACAGGCTCGGTAGTGAGTTCTTCATAAGCGGGTTCCGCTTCAACAACAGGCTCCTCAGCAGGCTCTTCAAAAGCGGGAACAGCCTCTTTGGCGGCCTTCTTTGCCTTTTTCTTCTTAGGCTTTTTTACCTTTTCCTTGGATTTTTTCTCTGCCGATTCCTTTTTATCGGCACTGTCCTCGGCGTCAAAGCCCATAATAAAGTCGTCAAGTCCCTTTGCGGATGAATAGTAATCGTCAGAGGGATCAACGTTGGGGTCGGTACTTGAAGCGCTGTTAGAGAAAACAAGATCGTCAAAATCTTTTGTATTGATTCCTCTATGCTCTTTTGTATCTAAATCCTCGTAATCCTTTGTTTCTATATACTTTTCCTCTTCTTCCTCCAAGGCTTCGCCTTCGGGAAGCGCCTCTACGATCTCAAGCTCGTCCTTTGTGTAGGAATTGATAAACATCTCAACAATAAAGCTGATGGCGTAGCATCCCAAAATAATGAACTGAACAGCGTTGACTATACGTAAATAGCCTATGCGCTCGTTCATTGTAATGAAAATCATATATACGCCGTGAGAAAGCGTCAGCGCAGCCGCAGGAATACCGTAAATAAAGCAAGCCTTTACGGGATTTCTGCCCTTGATCCTCGATACGACCATTGAGTGTGAGAAATAGTAAAGCGTGATGAAGATATAGCAGAAAAGACTTGTGAGGTCGGTTGCGGAAATAGAAACCTTTGTTGCCTCTAAAAACTCAAACACGAGCTCTGTACAACCCCACAACGCGGGAAATACAAAAAGGATAGAAACTCCCGAAACTATTGTTTTACCTGTAAAATGCACCTTTGACATAACCAAAAATGCTATTCCTGCGGGGATAGAGAATATCGCACTGATAACGCCCATTGCAAAATACTCTGATTCCGTTGTGATCTCCAAAAGCGATAAACAAGATGAAGCGACTACCGCCAAGCCCGAAAGTATCGCGAGCGCTCCCGCGGCAAAGTTCTTTTTCACGGGATAGACAGGTGAAGTTTTCCTGTCAAAAATATTTATCAGAATACAAACCACAAATAGCGCAAGAGCTATTCCGATGACAGTGTAGGACAAAGCCATTCTGTCCATTCCGAGGAATTTTCCGTTATCATCAACGCCGACTACGCTCATTATCCTTAACACGAACATAGCGATAACAGCAGGGATGAAAGGAATTACTGAATACTTAACCTTCATATATCTTCTCCGTTCTGTATGCTTAGCATATGTAATTAAATCTTATATGCGTACATATACTATTTTAAGACAAACAAGAGTCATTGTCAAGAATAAGTTTGGGAGAATTCAATAATTTATTTATGAAAAAGAAGATCACGGCGTTTTTTTGCCTGCTGCTGATTATGGGAATGCTGCCGCTGACGGTTGTCAGTTTAAGCGGCACGAGCTTGGAAAACAGCGGTTCTACAGCTGATTCTGCTGCTGTTTTACATAATGACGAACAGTATATATGCGCAATTGCCGCAAATATGTGCGGAAATGATTTTTGTGACGAGGCGCTCAGAGCGGCTTTAATAATAGCGCGGACAAATTACATATCAGGGCAAAAAGAAAAGGATAATTATTCTGATAAAGAATTATACAACAGGATAATAAAGATTTATAATTCTAATAAGGAAATATATTTATCGTATAAAGACAAAGCAACGTATATTCCCCACTCGTTTTGCTCAAACGGCTCGACCGTAAATAACGAAAAAAACGGGTATACTTCATCGGTCGCCTCTCCGTGGGACTTCGGATGCGCTGAATTCTCAAAGGATAACAAGTGCGAGGGCGTGAGTATGTACGGGATTAATTATCTTTGCAGCAAGGGTTATTCGGCGGAGGAAGCGTTAATGCACTACCTTCCATATTTTGATATTAAAAAAACGTAACAATTATTGACTTTATAATAAAAATGTAGTATGCTAAAAGCAGCGCAGGGGTGCTCGATTTTCGGGCTGAGATCATACCCTTATACTAATTCTATAATTAGTATTGTACCTGATTCGGATAATGCCGACGTAGGAAGCTTGTTTTTAACGTATACTGAGCACTACGCTTTGGCGTGGTGCTTTATTATTTTGTAAAGGAGTAATTATTATGAACGCAAGCGTTGCTATCCAGACCTTGCCGGAGGCAAAAAATGACGAAGAGCTCATCAGGATTGTCGACGAGGTCATCGCCTACATCAAAAGCACGGGCTTAAAGTGCTATGTGGGCCCCTTTGAAACGGCTATTGAGGGCGATTATGACGAGCTTATGGACATCGTCAAGGAATGTCAGCATATCGCCATAAGAGCCGGTGCGCCCTCGGTTTTGGCGTATATCAAGGTCGATTACAGACCCGAGGGAGATGTGCTTACCATTGAAAGAAAAGTATCAAAACACCACGATTAAATACCTGTTCCCTGTCTGCACGATCATAGTGGTGCTTTTGCTGTGGCAGCTTGTATGTATGCTCGGTCTTGTGCCGGACTTTATGCTGCCGTCGCCGGTGGATGTCGTCAAAGCTTTTATAAACGATTTTCCGCTGCTGATGAAACACTCGGTCACAACTATGACAGAGACGATGCTCGGACTGCTTATCGGCATAGTCATCGGCTTTTTTACCGCCCTGCTCATGGACAGGTTTGCTTGGCTGCGCCATGCGCTTTATCCGCTGATCGTTGTGACCCAGACTGTTCCGACCGTAGCGATCGCGCCGCTTTTGGTGCTGTGGTTCGGTTATGAAACACTGCCGAAGGTAATTTTGGTAGTGATCGTAGTGTTCTTCCCCATCGCGGTCAATCTGCTCGACGGTTTTCAGTCGGCAGACAAGGACACGGTCAGGCTTTTGCGCTCAATGGGAGCGGGCAATAAACAGATTTACAGATACGTCAAATTCCCGGGAGCTATGGACAGATTCTTTTCGAGCCTGAAAATATCTGTATCCTACGCGGTGGTCGCTGCGGTGATCTCCGAATGGCTGGGAGGCTTTTTCGGCCTGGGAGTTTATATGACGAGAGTAAAAAAATCATATTCCTACGACAAAATGTTCGCGGTGATTTTCTTGATCTCCGCGCTCAGCCTTATTCTTATGTGGCTTGTAGGACTGCTGCAGAAGAAATGTATGCCGTGGAAAAAGAAAAATACAATTAAGGAGTAATTATGAAAAAGAGAATTTTAGCAATCGTATTGGCGCTGACAATGACGGCTCTGCTTGTTGCGGGCTGTTCAAACGGAGGCGATTCTTCAAAGTCGTCCGACGATAACAAAGAAAAGACAAAGATAACATTTGTGCTCGACTGGACGCCCAACACCAACCACACGGGTCTTTATGTCGCTCAGGAGAACGGATATTTTGAGGACGAGGGACTCGAGGTCGAGATCGTTCAGCCGCCCGAGGACGGAGCGGAAGCGCTTGTAGGTTCGGGCAAGGCGCAGTTCTGCGTAAGCTTTCAGGACAGTATGATCCCCGCTGTGGTAGGCAAAAACGCAATGCCGCTCGAGGCGGTAGCCGCGCTCGTCCAGCACAACACATCCGGAATCATATCTCGCAAGGGCGAGGGTATCGACAGGCCGAAGGGCCTTGAGGGCAAAAAGTACGCCACCTGGGATCTGCCTATCGAAAAGGCTACACTAAAGCAGGTCGTTGAAGACGACGGCGGAGATTTCAGCAAGGTACAGCTTGTTCCCGAAACCGTTGACGATGAGGTCGCGACGCTTAAATCAAAGAAGATCGACGCTATCTGGATATTCTACGGCTGGGCGGGTATCAAGGCTCAGCTCGCGGGCTATCCCACCGACTACTTCGCATTCAAAGATATAAACCCTGTTTTTGACTACTACACACCCGTTGTTTTGGGCAACACAAATTGGATGAAGGATAATCCTGACGCCACAAAGAAGTTCTTGAGCTGCCTTAAAAGAGGCTACAAGTACGCGATCGACAACCCCGACGCGGCTTCCGAGATACTGCTCAAAAACGCGCCCGAGCTCGACGAAAAGCTTGTAAAGGAAAGCCAAAAGTACCTTTCTCACGAGTATATTTCGGACGCGCCCAAGTGGGGTTATATCGACGCAAAAAGATGGAACGCGTTCTATAAGTGGATAAACGACAACAAGCTCGCCGAGGCGGAGATTCCCGAGGACTTCGGCTTTACAAATGACTATCTAAGCTAATATGCCTCATCTTGAAGTAAAAAACGTCAGCTATTCTTATGACGGAAACGAAACTATAATTGAAGATATAAATATCTCGCTTGAAAAAAACGAGCTTGTCTGTCTGCTCGGCGTTAGCGGCTGCGGAAAATCCACGCTGTTCAATGTTATATCAGGCCTTAACAAGCCGAACAGCGGCGGGGTTTTCCTTGACGGAAATAATATCACGGGGATCCCCGGCAAAATCAGCTATATGCTGCAAAAGGATCTGTTGCTCCCCTACCGCACCATAGAGGACAATGTCGCGCTGCCGCTGATCATCAAGGGTGAAAAGAAAGAGGAAGCCCGCAAAAAGGTTCAGCAGTTTTTTGCCGAGTTCTCGCTTGAGGGTACGCAAAAAAAGTATCCGAGCGAGCTTTCGGGCGGTATGCGACAGCGTGCGGCTTTGCTTAGAACATATATGTTCTCAAGTTCCGTAGCGCTCCTTGACGAGCCGTTCAGCGCGCTTGACGCACTGACAAAAAGCGAGATACACAGCTGGTATCTTGACGTTATGGAGCGGATAAAGCTGTCTACCCTGTTTATTACGCACGACATTGACGAGGCGATCCTGCTGTCAGACAAGATATACCTGATGTCCGGCAAACCCGGCAGGATAACAAAAGAGATCGTAATTGATGAAAAAAGGCCGAGAAACCCGGACTTTACCCTGACGGATAAGTTTTTGGAATACAAGCGGATGATAATCAGGGAGCTTAAATCCGAAAGCTGAACTGACTGTTGCATAATTATGCCAATATATGGTATACTATTTTTAATCAAATATCACAGGAGGTACATTATGGCTAACAAATACTCAGGTACACAAACAGAAAAGAACCTTATCGCGGCTTTTGCGGGCGAATCACAGGCTCGCAACAAGTACACCTACTTCGCCTCAAAGGCAAAGAAGGAGGGCTACGAGCAGATCGCGGCGCTGTTCCAAAAGACAGCGGATAACGAAAAGGAACATGCTAAGATCTGGTTCAAGGAGCTCGAGGGCATCGGCACGACTGCCGAGAACTTGGCTGCAGCCGCTGACGGCGAGAACTACGAGTGGACGGATATGTACGCGGGCTTTGCTAAGACCGCCGAGGAAGAGGGCTTTAACGAGCTCGCCGAAAAGTTCAGGCTCATCGCCGATATAGAAAAGAAGCACGAGGAACGTTACCGCGCACTGCTGCAAAACGTAGAGACCGCAAAGGTGTTTGAAAAGAGCGAAGTCAAGGTTTGGGAATGCCGCAACTGCGGACACATCGTGGTCGGCACAAAGGCTCCGGAGGTTTGTCCTGCCTGCGCTCATCCGCAAAGCTTCTTTGAGATACACGCGGAAAACTATTAACAGAGTTTAGAGTTTAATTATGCTGTCATCCTTCGCGTAAACTCAGGATGACAGCATTTTATTATAATTAGCATTACGACAAACCACTTGCAAAATCTGCCGATATGATTTATAATATCCTAAGATTGTTTAAAAGGACTGAAAAATATGCTTGAAATAAAAAACATAACCTTTACGGTCGACGATGACGGCGAGGAAAAGAAGATAATCCGCGACCTCAGTTTAAAGATCGACAACGGAAAATTTGTCGTTATTACAGGCCCTAACGGCAGCGGAAAATCAACTCTCGCCCGTATAATTATGGGCATTGAGCGCCCGTCGGCAGGTAAAATCTATTTTGACGGCGAGGATATAACAGAGCTAAGCATTACCGAACGCGCAAAGCTCGGCATAAGCTTTGCTTTTCAGCAGCCTGTCCGCTTTAAGGGAATAAAAGTCCACGACCTGCTCAGGCTTTCGTCGGGCAAAGAGCTCAGCGTCGGCGAGGCTTGCACCTATCTTTCCGAGGTAGGACTATGCGCGAGGGATTATATCAACCGCGAGATCAACTCCTCACTGTCGGGCGGCGAGCTAAAGCGTATTGAGATCGCGACTCTTCTCGCGAGAAGCACAAAGCTAAGCGTATTTGACGAGCCCGAGGCGGGTATCGACCTCTGGAGCTTCCAGAACCTTATACGCATTTTTGAGAATATGCGCAACAATATCAAAGACAGCTCGATAGTTATCATCTCTCACCAGGAGAGGATTCTAAGAATAGCTGACCAAATCGTCCTTTTAGCGGACGGAGAGATCAAAAAGACAGGTACGGCCGATGAGATCTTGCCCGAGCTTATCGGCACGACAGCGGCTGTAAGCGCCTGCGAAAAACTGATGTAAGGAGGGAACGAAGTGCTGAATTTAGACGAGATCCAAAGCGCAATGATGGCTGAGATCGCCGACATCACCGATGTTCCCAAGGGCGCATACAACTTTAGAGTAAACAGCCAGCTTGCCGGAAGAAACACCACCGATAACATAAACATCGTCACAAAGGAAGGAATACCGGGAATTGACATCTATATCAAGCCCGACACCAAGAACGAAAGCGTCCACATCCCGGTAGTCGTTTCGGACTCCGGAATTAAAGAGACGGTCTACAACGACTTTTTTATCGGCGATAACTGCGACGTTGTGATCGTAGCGGGCTGCGGTATCAACAACTGCGGAACACACGATTCACAGCACGACGGTATCCACCGCTTTTACGTCGGAAAAAACTCAAAGGTAAAATATGTTGAAAAGCATTACGGTGCGGGCGACGGCAACGGCAAGCGCATCCTCAACCCTCAGACCGAGGTTTATATGGAGGACGGCAGCACAATGGAGATGGAGATGGAGCAGATCAAGGGCGTAGACTCCACCGAGCGTATGACCGTTGCCGAGCTGAAAGAAAACGCCAAGCTTATCGTTAAAGAAAGGCTGATGACCCACGGCAGCCAGACCGCTGTAAGCGGATACAAGGTATCATTAAACGGCAACGGCTCAAACGCCGACGTAGTTTCACGTTCGGTAGCGCGCGACGATTCATCACAGACCTTCAACGCCTGTATCGCGGGCAACGCGGAGTGTTCCGGTCACACCGAGTGCGACTCGATCATTATGGATAACGGAAAGATCCTCGCTATCCCCTCTCTTGAGGCGAACAACGTTGACGCTATGCTCGTTCACGAGGCGGCGATCGGCAAGATCGCGGGCGACCAGCTGATAAAGCTGATGACTCTCGGACTCACCGAGGCAGAGGCAGAGGAACAGATCATCAAAGGATTTTTGGCATAAGCAACGTGACGTTGCATCCGGTTCGCCTTTTTTAACTTCCGCGTTAGCAGTTACGTTTGCTGAACGGCGAGTCATAACACAGATAAAAAAACTACTGTCATCCTGAGCTTTAGCGAAGGATCTCCTTGTGTTACCACTGACGTTGGTAAAAGAGGTAAGAGATTCTTCGGCGGAGCCTCAGAATGACAGCTTTTTTATATTTTCAACCGTTCAATATATAAACTCCCAAGTTCAAATAACTCGCGAACAGCACCCACGCCAAATACGGGAGCTGCAAAAGCGCCGCTGTCTTGTTGCGCTTGTAAAATGTGAATATCATCAGCACGACAAGCGCGTCGAGTATCAGTATCCAGATAAACGCGAACAGTCTCCACTTCAGCACAAAGAACGCTATCGGCCACAGCAGGTTAACGATAAGCTGAACGTAATAAATCAGCTTTACATCGGAGTCGTCAAGGTGTTTATCGCGCAGGATACCGAACGATATGCCCATCAGCACATACAAAAGCGTCCACACGATCGGAAAAAGTAACGACGGCGGCGACAGCGGCGGCTGATTCAGCGTATCGTAATCCATACTGCCCGAGATCAAAAATCCCACGATCCCGCCGAGTGCGAGCGGAATTATGATGGACAGGGCGTAGTTTTTAAACTTTGACATCAAATCCCTCGATTCATAATATTATCAGTAATAGAATATGAGTTTAAGGCTCGGATTATGTATTTACTCAATTATATTTCTAATTTAGAATAAAAGCAACCGCTGCCATAAAGGTAACGGTTGCTGTTTTTGTATACCCGAATATTATCACTTTTTCTTAAAGCATTTTTTGTCAAAGCTCGGGTTGAATGCGTAGTAGTTTTTGCTGTCTAACTTGTCAGTCAACAGTCTTAAATTCTCGCCGAAGCGCTGGTAGTGCACGACCTCGCGTTCGCGCAGGAACCTTATCGCGTCCTTAACATCGTAGTCATCGCAGAAGCGCAGGATGTTGTCGTAGGTCGTGCGCGCTTTTTGCTCCCCTAAGGCTATCAATGCACTACATAGAATACACGCTCATTGTATTTATAAATTCCAATGAATGTTGATTATACGGCGGTTTTTACTGCCGCCGACTTCTATGTAGTCGATCAATGTGTTGACCGTCAGGCTGTCCAATTCTTGTATATTCTTGAATTGCCGTATAACATCAAGCTGACTACCTGTGTTGTCAATTTGCGTGGTGATATAGGCTAACTCTTTTTGATAGTCCGCTATATCCTGCTCTAAGGCTTGCTTGTTTGCTCTGCAATCCTCAGATAACATCAAGAATTCCTCTTTTGAGATCACTTCATCGAGCTTATCAAGATAGAGATTTTTATATCGCTTGTTAAGCTTTTCTATTGACTGTTCCGCGGTTTTTATCCTCGATTTCAGCATTTCTGTTTTTTCTACATATCCGTTTTCGATATTCAGATTATCGGATATATACGCTTCGTCAACATACTGCTGATACAATAGCTGAATCTGTTTGAGAACTTCCCTTTGCAACACCTTTTCGGAAACGAATGTACCCGAACATCTATCACTTGCAAAGTAATGTGTACTGCAACGGTAATAGCGTTCGTGATGTGTATAGTAAATACGCATGGAGCTACCGCAGTTTAAGCATTTGACCTTTCCTGCAAAAATATTCGGTTCGCCCATATTACAGGCTTTCGGCTTGCTTGCCCTCAACCTCTGTACTTTATCCCATGTACATTGGTCGATAATCGGCTCATGCGTACCCTTGACGATATCCCATTCATCTTTTGGCTTTTGTCGTTTCTTTGTTGACTTATAAGAAATGTTTTCCGACATTCCTTGAACGACACAGCCCCGATATACTAAGTTAGACAATATTCTTCCAATAGAATAGGTGTGCCAAATATCCGAACATTCCTTGTGCGCGTTTTGAAACGGCTGACCGTGCTGTTGCTTGTAGGTAGCAGGATTCGGTATGCCCTGTTCATTGAGCTTTCGGGCGATTGGCGTAATGCCGTAGCCCTGCAAATACAAATCAAAGATATATCTGACGACCTCGGCAGCTTCTTCATCAACAATCAAATGATTCTTGTTATCGGGATCTTTGATATATCCGTATGGAGCAAATGCGCCCACCCACAAGCCTTGTTTGCGTTTTGAAGCTAAAGTAGCCTTGACGTTCTCGGACAAGTCCTCTAAATACCATTGATCTACAAGCGAAGTGATTTGCCGTTGCTTGCGGTTGTATTTATTAGTGGAATCCGCGTTATCGACAACGCCGACAAAGCGAATACCCCAAATCGGGAATAAACCATTGACGTACTTTTCTACAAGCTCCATATCACGCGCAAATCTCGATTGCGTTTTGCAAAGAACCATATTGAACTTCCTGCTTTCCGCGTCTTGTATCATACGATTGAACGCAGGACGTTCACGGTCTGAACCGCTGTAATCTTCATCGTTATAGATGTTGTAAATCTCTATTTGATTATCCTTGCAATAGTTAATCAGCATTGTTTGCTGATTGATGATACTTTCCGAATCATCTTCCTTTCTGATCTTATCTCTGTCCTCCCTCGAAAGTCGGACGTATAAAGCCGCTTTCAAAGGAGAAAGGCTGTTATTCTGTTGTAACATATAAACCGTACCCTTTCCTAAGAAAGCGTGTAATCTATATGCTATATAAACCATTGTTATTATAACATATAGATTACCTCACTTCAATGCTTTACTTGGTTTTCAGCTGTATTATCTGTATAAGAGCTTCATTCACTTTCTGCTTGATTTGTTGCTGATTCTCTGACTGGAATTGATTGTTTACCTCTACCATTCAATCACACCTTGCTATATGAATAAAGTATATTAAAACATATAATCTTCATTCAAATAATATGCCTTAAACAGTACGCCTGTGTTTGTGAGAAAGACACCTTGTTCATCTTTAGCAATTTTTTCGGCGGCTTCCGGATTATCAAGAATAATTTGTGACAAAACCTTGTCAGCGCGTCCGCAAATACGGAAATCAAAATTATTCTTGATTTGCCCTTTTAATACCTCGCTGTCAGGTCTTTGTGTTGCAAAAATCAAATGAATTCCAAAAGCACGTCCTTGACGAGCCACCAAGGAAAACTTGCTTTCAACCTGAGCTATACTTTCTTTGTCATTTTTGCTTAACCCCGTCTTATCGAGCAATTCTGCAATTTCATCACAACCAAAAATGATACGCTGTAAATCACAGCCAAACATATTGTTATATTGAACAATATTATTACAGTTTGTTTTTCTAAACATTTCTTTTCGGGTTTCTAATTCCTTGATAATGAAATCAAGGCGTTTCATTAACCTTTCCCGATCAGTGATTATATCGCACTTGTTTCTCCAAAAGCCGTTAAAATCAACTCCGCCCTTGAAATCGGCTACATAAACATCATATCCTTTCGTAATTGCTTGTGCTATAATCAGCTTGAACAATGCGCTCTTTCCGCTGCCCGAACTGCCACCAATCAAAATGTGTGGTGTAACATTAAGGTCAAAAGAAACTGTATCTATCTGACTTTCACCAATGACAAACTTGCTTGGTTTCTCCGGTAACAGCGAACTATCCCATTCGATTTTTTCGGGCAATTTGTTTTTAGCAGGAACAGTTTTTAGCAAAATATGCTGTAAATCGTTTCCAACAATAATGTCAACGATTTGAATATTCAGCGCGTTTTCGGTAATTGATTTTTTCTTTTCGTATTCTGTAAGCGGCAAAGTAGGCGAATAGAATTCAAATATTTCTGTTTTGCCCTCTTTATATCGTGAAAGCAACAGCGGAGTATCACCGGATTTATCTTTGAATCCGACATTTGCTAAACACTTGTGAATCCTATTTGCCGACAACGGCGTACCAATAAGAGAAACAATAAGTAAATCTCCAATTACAAAAATTGCTATCATCAAAATGCTAACGCTTATCAACAGGAATGTTGATAACCACTCTATGGTGATACCAGTTATGTTTTGGACTAATGCTAACCAAGCACAGCAAGTTGCAGTCAGAAACAAAACAGGAAAGAGCATTTTATATTTCTTCTCCAATATATTTTTGCAACCTTTAATCAAATAAGGGATTTTTATATTATGTAACATGATTTTTAACTCCTTTTGTGTTTATATATTTTTTATAAGTTTCTTTGATATACCTGTTTCGAAAATCTCGGTCTGTGTCTGAAATCTCAACAGCATACTCCGCGACCTTTGTATAGCCGTTGTCGGATAGAGCTTTAACCGCTTCAACATATGTCGTTTCGTAAATTATTGGTTTTTTTACACCTCTTGAATATCGGAACAATCGAATTCCAACAGGCAGCAGTTTTAATCTTGCACCTTTAATAATGCGTTTAGTATTGTTACCGTTTGTTATCTCTTTAATTGAACCGCCCAAAACGTCAGTTGAAATGTCCGCATTATTATCAATAGGTAAATCTGCAAGATAGGCAGTTAAGTATTTCCCTATATTATCTACATTTTTATCAATAGCTTTTACCGATACAAATCCTAAACCCCATATTTCAGCAAGTTTAAAATTATCAATATATGGAGCTTTTTTATCAAAAATATAAATGCAATGTAGGTGATAAGCTCCACGCTCCTGCGCTTCAACAGTCACAATATATTCATAATCATAATTCTGTTTTTTTATAAAACGCTTAAACCGCTTATTGAAATTACGAAAATCATTATAAAGTTGTTCGGGGTTTTGCATATTATCTTTATAAGTTAAAGTGATGAAACGACAATTATGAGCATTTTCTTGAGAGATATTAGCATTAATCAAATCTGATAATGCGCGCATTGATTTTTGAAGATTGCGTAGGTTCTCGGTTCTGTCACCTGCGTGATGTTCTACTTCCTTAACCTCTCCTGTTGAAACAACAATATAATAATCCTTAGACAATGGAATAACAGTTGCGTTTCGATTAAAGCTATCTGTTATGGCTATTTCTTGTATGTTGCCCATAGATTTCAAAGTGACAGGCTTATGGATATCAATATAATCAGGTATATCTATCTTGCGTTTTATAATCATAGCGGAATAATATCACCTGATAATCAAGTTAAGTGTGGCTCGGTTGCGCCCCTTATAGGGGGCGCACCTTGCCACTAAACTTTTTTAGTCGATCACTTCGATATCATCGGCAGTGATGCTAAGTTGATTACGGAATTCGCCATAAACAACTGCTTCGGGATTTACCAAACGAACCTTTGATTGAAGCGGAATACTATCCAATTTCTTCGGGATTTTGACTACTAATTTCTCAAAGAGGTTATTGACTACTTCGCCGTTGGTAGAACCGTAGTCATTATTATCCTCAATTATTACCAGTTCATTTTTCGTGCCTAATACTTTTTGTGTATCATAATCACGCCATTCACTTTGTCTGATAAACATTAAAGTCAATCCAGCCAAAAAACTTTCGATATCGAAGTAGTTAAAGATAGATAGTTTTTTCATATGGTGTTTCTCCTTTCCTTTGAAGCTGTGCACCGCTTCAAAAAAGTTCAGTTCGAACTGTAATTAAAGTATAACACGCCGTTAAATATTACATAAGAATGTAATTTTTCGATTATTGCAAATTTGTAGCAAAAAATAAATAATACTTTAAAAAATCCATAACTTGTATTATAATTGTTTAGAGGTGAAAAATATGAGTAAATCTATCTCAAAAACCAAAGAAACATTAAAGGATCAAGGTAAAAGATTTTCAGAGGTAATGGAGTATCTTAAAACAGGGGCTAAAGAAAGAAAGAACAATTCCGATGTAATAAGTGATATCAATGATTTATATCAATCATCTTTAATAAATTCTGATTTTTCTAAGTTTAAGAAAGGCGAGGAAATCCCCGAATATGTTTTAGATGCATTGTACAAATTGTATTATATAAATCCAGACTATATTTTAGGGAAATCAGAGTGTATGGTTGATTTTTTTGCTGAATTCATTGATAAAATAAAAAGCAAAAAGGTTGATGAGAGTGAATCAAAAACGATTGTAGAGCCAGCTTTGGTGGTTACCGATGAGGACAAGGATGAAGGAATAAAATTTCTTTCCATAGAAATGGATAGTCGTTTTTTCGATTATATTACAAGTGTTAGTCCTGAAATATTAGTGTCACCCTATACTAAAGAAAAAAGATATTCTAATTCCTTTATAATGAATGAAAAAGAACGTAATAAGTTTATCTCTGAAATACAGGGGAAGAAGGAACTACAATATAAAATGTACATTTTGGTTCCTGAAGAAGATGTGATAAATACAAATTATGATAATGATTTATTGGATTTTAAAACAAGATTGGCACTGTTAGAAGAAAAATATGAATTACTAGAGAAAGAAGTTGGATTATGGAAAAAGAAAAAGCCAGATGAAACCGATAAAATGGTAGATGAAACCGATAAAATAGTAGATGAAATAAAAGAAAAGATTGAAGAAATTCGTGATTTAAAAAATGGACTAAGTGATTTTAAAATTGTACTAAGTGAGTTTTTTAAAAAACTAGAAGAACAAAAAAAGAAGAATAGAAACAATTAACTTTCAACAAACAGGATTTCCCGAAAAAACTCCGCTCAGATAATTCCGAGCGGAGTCTTTTATTTATAATTCAGTATTGTAATATAATCTATACTAAAAACGTCACAGAGTATTTTTAGTTTATCATAACTTGGTTCTGATTTGCCTGTTTCATAATAGGTATATGTACTACGGCTTATATTCAAAAAATCAGCTATAAAAGCACAGGGAGTTTTATTGGACACCTATTATGAGATAATTGGAGTATAAAGCGGAGTATAAACTTAAAGTAGAAATGTCTAATTAAATGGAGGCTTTATTATGTTTGATGATTTTTTCGACGGAATGTTTGATTTTGACGGTGACGGTCATACAGACTTTATGGAACAGGCAACAGGATTCGCTATCCTTAACGAACTATCGCAGGAAGATGAATCGGATGATTTCGATTTTGACGATGATTCTAATGATTGGGACTTTGAGTCGTGAACTTGACAGGGCGAAAATGCTTTTAAGATTTTTTTATAAAAATCTAAATGGTTGATTATGCAAATGAATTATGGTAAAATAATAAATAATTTATAAAGTTTTGAAGTGACAATAATGGACAATCATACTCCCGAGCAACGCCGGCGAAATATGAAGGCGGTCAAAAACAAAGGCTCTAAAATTGAAACTATGCTGCAAAAAGAATTGTGGCACAGAGGATTACGATACAGAAAAAATGTTAAGACAGTTTACGGGAAGCCCGATATAGCGTTTATCGGGAAGAAAGTTGTCATATTTTGTGACAGTGAGTTCTTTCACGGATATGATTGGGAAAACAAAAACAAAGAGATTAAATCAAACCGTGATTTTTGGATTCCTAAAATCGAAAAGAATATGCAACGTGATCGGGATGTAACTGAAAAGCTCACATCCGAAGGTTGGACAGTATTACGATTTTGGGGTAATGATATCAAAAAAGACTTATCCGGCTGTGCCGATAAAATAGAAAGTGTGGTTAAATCGAAATGAATAATAAATCTAAATACAGATCAATTGATTTGTTTGCTGGCATAGGCGGAATCCGTTTAGGGTTTGACCTTGCTTTTAAGGATGAAATAGAAACCGTATTCGTTAGCGAATGGGATGAGAAAGCGCAGGAAACATATCGGGCAAATTTTGATGATGATTTTGAGATTGCCGGAGATATTACCAAAATAGATGAAAGTCAAATACCGGAGTTTGATATCTGTCTTGCCGGATTCCCGTGTCAAGCGTTTAGTATGGCCGGCAGGAAGCAAGGATTTGATGATGACTATAAAGGCACTTGCAGAGGTACATTGTTTCTCTATTCACGACAGAGGACGCACCTATAAGATCATCAGAAAAACCTTTGAAGATTTAGGATATAAAGTATTTGACAAAATACTCAACAGTAAAGACTTCGGTGTTCCTCAAAACAGAGAGCGTATCTATTTGATTGCTTTCCGCAACGATATTGCACCGGAAACTTTTGAATTTCCCGAACCGACAGACACCTCGCAAGAACTTTGGAGTATTCGTGAAGAAGAACCGGTACCGGCGAAGTATTATCTCAGCACAACATATTTAGACACTCTTGTCGCCCACAAAAAACGTCACGAAGCAAAAGGCAACGGCTTTGGTTTTGAAATCAGAGATTGGAGCGATGTTGCCGGCGCAATCGTTTGCGGCGGTATGGGCAGAGAAAGAAATCTTGTTGTAGATAACCGCCAGAAAAACCTTGTTCCCACCACCCACATCAAAGGCGAGATTAACCCTTATGGTATCCGAAAAATGACACCTCGTGAATGGGCGAGATTACAGGGTTATCCCGACGATTTTATTTTACCGTTGGCAGATACACATTTATACAAACAGCTCGGAAACAGCGTTACCGTAAATGTCATTGAAGCGATTGCAAAGAAGATAAGGATGGTATTAGATGGTAGAGTCGATTAAAGGCAAAAAGCTAAACAAAGGTGAATGGGCTGAATTTTATGTAATGCTTAAACTCTTGGGCGAAGGCAGATTATATACCGCCAACAAACTCCTTCAAAAGAACTACCAAAGCTATTTGGATGTTTTGAAGGTTATCCGTCAGGAATTGGCTTCTCAGGTATTGGAATACATAATTGACAAAGAAAAATCTGTTGTGGTAATAAAGGCACAAGATTCAGATGAAATTCTGGCAACTATTCCTACACAGGAATTTGAAGAAAACGCAAATCTTCTTTTCTCCGGAATAAAAGATATGAAAGGAAGCTCTGTACCTGCTCCCGACAGTGTTTGTGAATTTGCAAGAGTAATCTATGTCAGCAAACCAAAAGCACCGGCAGTAAAAGCGTTGAAAAAACAGTTTGGCGGTAAAAACGATATTTTCATTGAAGTCAGAGATGGACAAACATCAATTGTATCTGTAATGGGCTTTTCCATTAAATCCAAATTCGGACACAATCCAACTTTATTTAATGCAGGATCGTCATCGCAATTCTTATACAAGCTATCGGGCTGTGATGATGCCCTGATGGAAGAATTTAACTCCATTACCGAAAAAGGCGGTCGTGGCTGGACAAAATGCAAAGGGTTCTTAAAGCAGCACGACCTAACAATGGAGTTCGTCAGAACCAAAAATCCGATCTATAATGATAATCTGTTCCTGATTCGGGAATCAATGAGTAAGATTATGGCTTGGTGCGTTAAAGACAGACTGATTGATTCACCTAAAGATTACGAGGTTATGGAAACTGTCGAAAGAATGATAGAAGTTAATCCTCTTAATGTACCGAATCCTGCAATATACTACGAAAAAGCCGTTAAAGATTTTCTGATGGCAGGATTTACCGGAATGACAGCAGGAAAGCCTTGGGACGGCAGAGAACAAGTTAATGGCGGGTATATCTCTGTTATGGATGACGGTGATGTGCTTTGCTATCATTCCAATGACAGAGAAGCGTTCCGTGACTATCTGTATCGCAACACTCATTTTGAATATGTCAGTGCCGACAAATATGTCTGGAGCAGAATTGAAAAAATTGACGGCGAGTATTTGTTGCCGCTTAATGTATCTGTTAGATTCAACAAAAAAATCAGATAATGAGAGTTGGTAGCTTATTTGCAGGGATTGGCGGAATTGACCTCGGATTTCAGCAGGCAGGGTTTGAAATTGTATGGGCTAATGAGTTAGACAGAGATGCCTGTAAAACATACAGACTGAATTTCCCTGATACAGAACTGTTTGAATGCGACATATGCAAGCGGAATGCTTCGTCACTTCAAAAAGTTGATATAATAACTGCGGGATTCCCTTGTCAACCGTTTTCGGTTTGCGGTAATCAAAAAGGCTTTAGTGATAATCGAGGCAACCTGTTCTTTGAAATAATGCGTATTACCGATGCCGTTAATCCGCAAATCATTTTTCTTGAAAATGTCGCTAATCTTGTTGAACACGATAAAGGACGCACTTTTAATGTGATTCACAATGAGTTAGTTTCGAGAGGGTATTATCTGCGCTATATGGTTGCCGACGCTTGTGATTACGGTATACCTCAACATCGCACAAGAACTTATCTTCTTGCGTTTCGTGACGTTCATCAATGTGAATCCTATCATTTTCCCGAAAAGGTTAAGCTGAAAAAACAGATATTTGATATTATTGATAAATCCGTTAAGGTCGACGATAGTTTTTATCTTCCCGAAAAAACACAAAAATATGATAAGATGGTTAAAGCTATTAACGATGAAAATCAAATCTATCGTTTCTCGGACTACGGGATACAAAAAAGTAAAGACGGTATTTGCTTCACATTAAAAGCAAATATGGGCACTTGGTATGACCGAGTACCCATAATAAAAGACAATTACGGAATCCGCACTATTACGCCCAACGAGTGTTTGGCTTTAATGGGGTTTACAGAAGGATTTAGAATTGCCGATATACCACTTAAAAGTGCATATAAGCAAATCGGTAATTCTGTTTGTGTGCCGTTAATAAAACAAATTGCTATTTTACTTTTAGAACTTAAAAATCAAAAATAGGAGAGATATTGTGAAACAATTTTTGTACTTAGATACGGATATTATTAACTCTATTATTGCTCAATCAGAACAAGGGCTAATTACAAATTTCTCAAAAGAAAACGAATCTGGAAAAAATGAAAATAAAGTATTTTCAACAGAGTTACAAGGAAAAGCAACGGCAAATGCTTCTTTCTGGAAATTGGCTAAGGCTGAAGCTGAAGGTGCATTAGGAATAGGATTTGATATAAACAAAGGCGAACATGAAACATATCGTGAAATAATTAATAAAACACTTCACGATGCGGCTTTTGATTTTGCATATAATTATATTAATCCCAAAGAATACCCTTTAGGTCAAAGTAATGATGATGAATATGGCGATTATATTAAACTAAACCGTGTTTTTGATTTCGTAGACCTTTCATATCTTGAAAAGATTTTCTCAAAAGATGGTTTGCTTGATTATTTAAAAAAAGACGCAAAGAAAAAAGTTGAAGATCAGTTGCAAGAAACAGAAGCCTCATTAACAAGAGAACAATTAAAAGCAGCTAAGAGAGCTATTCGAGAAAATGCTAATAAATTAATCAAATCACAAAATCAAGAATATGATGATATACATGATATAATAACAATGTTTAGGTCGTTATTACCATATTCAAGAATGCTACTATCTGTAGATGGTTATTTAATTCCTCTAGAAGATAGGTATTTTAGGATTAATCCTGAAAATTTAGGTTTTAAGTACGGGGGAGAACTGACTTGTGTTGGTGTTATAACAAATATTATTGGAGAAGATACAAACCCAGAGGATGAAAAGAATGTTTTTTCCACCCTTCAGTTTACTGTTAATGAAATGCTCCGTTCTATTTTGCCAACAAAAGAAAAAAACATTTGTGTTATTCACCCAATAGCAGTTTATTATGATACTGAAATTCAAGAATAATACAGTAAGCTAAATTTATTTACTATTTATGTTAACGCTACGGCTCGTCCGTAGCGTTATTTTTTGTCCTCATTTGACAGTTACACGCTGATTTATTGTGTTCTCCTGTTCTGTTTTTCCTAAATCTCCATTGAGGCTTTAGCTTCACATATTACTCCGATAGCTCGGAATATCAAGAATTGCCCTACGGCGTATCGCTGTTCGCTTGCTTCTTGACATTCCGGGCTTATCTGCGTTTTTAGTGAGCGTAAAGCCCATACAATGAAGATTTATACGAATAAACAGAACAGAAAGGAGCTGACTATAGCGTGACAACCTAAATATCGGACTTGTAAGAGCCCACCAAATCAGAATTACCGAATAAACATTTTAAATTTAAAGGAGTTTAAAGTTATGAAAATTGTAGTAGTTAAGCCGTTTAAAAAACCTTATATAACAGAGATTGACGGTAGTTTAAAAAGTATGCAGTCTGTTGTCAGGGGATATATAGAAATTGTCTATCCGTTCAGCAGTAATCCCGAAATTGCTCTTGTTTGTAACGAGGAAGGAAAGCTAAACGACCTTACACCTAATCGTTATTTATATAACAGTAATTTAGGTATATACGACTGTATCTGTGGAGATTTTTTTCTCTGCTTAGCACCGCCCGAAAGTGAAAACTTACAATCGCTTACAGACGAACTTGCGGACAAGCTCGTTAGAAAATTTAGTTAAAGGAGTTAATATAATGAAGTATTTTAATAATTGCCGTACCGCCGAAGAACTCAAAAAGGAATACCGCAAGCTCGCTATGAAGTTGCACCCCGACATTGTCGGGGGCGACGGCGAAGCGTTCAAGGAAATGCAGAACGAGTTTGAAAAGCTCTGGGAGCAGTTGAAGAATGTACACAGCAACGCACAGGGCGAAACCTACACGGCAAAGCAGGAGACCGCCGAAACGCCGCAGGAGTTTATACATATCATTAATGTTTTAATTAGCTTGCAGGGCGTAGAGGTTGAAATTTGCGGTAAATGGATTTGGGTATCAGGCAACACCAAAGCACACAAAGAAACGCTCAAACAGTTAAAATTCAAATGGGCGCATAAAAAACAGGCTTGGTATTATCACGCCGAGCCGTACAAAAAGAAAAGTCGCCGAGAACTAACGCTTGACGAAATCCGAGATATGTTCGGTAGTCAGAAGTAAGATAAAAAACAGGAAGAAGA
>CADBXH010000023.1:0-22024 GCA_902798605.1 uncultured Ruminococcus sp.
GGGGATGAATCCGCATTCAAAGGCTACACACTTTCCAATGTATCCGCAGGTGAAAGGGAAAACGCAGATAGCCTTGCCGACAAAACAGGTTCGGCTTCGCTTGGCACGGCAACCATTCCCGCAGCCGCTGCTGAGGTCGATAGCGCAGGCGGGCAAGTTTCAGCGCAACTGAATACGGTCAGCTTAAACGGAAGGACAAGCTCTAATGTTGACAGGCACATATACAACGTATGGTCAAAACCTGTCCGCTCCTATTTGACGGAAAAAGCCGACGGAACGTTGGAAAGGGTAGAATATGATTCCGAAAACGGAAAGCTGTTTTACGAATGGTATTCTTCCGACGGAAAAACACTGAAAAAATCAGCCGAAATCACCAACGAGCTCGAATTATTCGGCGGCTTCTACAGCGGCAGCAGCAACAACTTTCTTGTCTTCGGACAGAACAATTACAGTGAAGACAATAGCAGAGAGGTCATGCGCGTTGTAAAATACACAAAAGACTGGAAGCGCATTTCTTCCGCATCTGTCAAAGGTGAAAACACCTATATTCCGTTTGAAGCGGGGTCACTGCGCATGGCCGAGTATGCCGGCGACCTATATATTCATACAAGCCACAAAATGTATGAATCTGCAGATGGACGCCACCATCAGTCAAATATGTCTTTCGTGATGCACGAAAACAACATGACCATAGAAAGATGGCATTCAGGTTATGTCAGCCATTCCTTTAACCAATTTATCAAAGAGGACGGGAAAGGTGTTTACCGCGTCGATCACGGCGACGCTTATCCGCGCGCTATTGCCATTAACAAATATCTTACATCAGACGCTTTGTGGAATTCAATCGAAACAGAGGCGGTCGACCTGAGTAATACGGGAGACATCGGAGATAACGTGACCGGTGCTTCCGTCGGCGGCTTTGAGCTGTCAGGGAATAATTGCATAATCGCATTTAACGCGGTGGATTTTGAGCGAAAAGACGTAAATGTATACGATACGAGAAATATCTGGCTGTCTGTAACCGACAAGAATTTGTCTTCTTCCCGAAACATTAAAATAACCGATTACAGCGCGGACAGCAGCAAAGAGATTACCACGCCCCAACTGGTTAAAATCAATGATAACCGCTTTTTGCTGATGTGGGAGGAGTTTGACAACAATACGGTGTATACAAAGCTGGCGGTTGTCAATGCCGACGGCAAGATGGATTCTCAGGGAATTGTAACCTCCGACGTAACGCTTTCCGACTGTCAGCCGATTCTTTGCAAGGATGGGCTGGTGCGGTGGTACGCCGGTTTCGGCAAAAATCCCGTGCTTTATACGGTAAACCCCTCGGCGCTTTCGCAGTCGGCGAACACCATCAGCGTCTACCAAAAAAAGCCTGTGATTCAAAAAGTCGAAAACACAGGCTCCGGTATTTCGCTGCAATGGAACAATTGCTATGGCGCCGACGGGTATATTGTATACTACCGTCCGGAGTCGGAAAAAGTGTGGTATTACGATTACACATACGACACAAGCTATACACTGAATCATCTTAAACCCGGCGTGCGCTACTGCTTCCAGGTTTGCGCATACAGCTATTACGGCAATACAAATTATTATTCCAATGTTGTAAGCAAGACATACGAGATTTCGCCAAGCCTTTCCCTCTCCAACAACAGCGCCGGATTAACGGCAGCCTGGAGCAGCACCGGCGCGTGTGGTATATTACCGCCCTGCCGAGCGCAGCACTTGGTCGAGCTTTACCGCAACCGGCAACAAAGCGGTGATTCCAAACACCGAATCGGGCAAGCTGTACTTCGTTCAGGTGCAGAATATTTTCAACGGCAAAAATGGCGCGTATTCCAAGGTCAAGAGCATGACTTATCTTGCCCGTGCCAATATGACAACTCTCACCTATAACGGCAGCAACGCCCTTCAATGGAGTGCTGTTGACGGTGCAAATCAATACCAAATCGCGCGCAAAAAAACAGGCGACCAAGCATACACCTATTACACAACGACAGAAACCGGCTTTGCCGAGCAAAACGTAACGGCAGGCACCACCTACACCTATCAGGTGCGCGCAATGTATAAAACCGAGAAAAACGGCACCGCCTACGGCGCTTGGTCGTCAACAAAATCCGTAGTTACCCTCGCGCAGGCTACGGTTTCACTTGCCAACAAGTCAAACGGAATCCGCGCGGCGTGGGGAGCGGTAAAGGGCGCTCAGAGATACGCCGTGTACTACAAGGCGGCTGAGGACAGCAAGTGGACTGTCGCCTCAACCTACAATACCTATTACCCCATTCTGGGCGTAAAATCAGGCACTCTCTACTTTGTTCAGGTTCGTCCCGTTGCAGGCAACGTCAGCGGAACATACTCAAAGGTTAAGGGTATGACGTTTATCGGCGTTCCCGATGTTACGCTTTCAAACACCGTTGACAGCGCTGTCGTAAGCTGGAAAAAGGTTGAGGGCGCAAACGGTTACCAAATCGCAAAGCTTAAAAAGGGCGCTTCCGCGTTCAGCTACATTAATACCGAGGAAACCTCATATTCAGACAAGGACGTCGCGGGCGGTTCGGTCTATTACTACCAGGTAAGGGCGATGTACAAAACCGAGAAAAACGGCACAGCCTACGGAGAATGGTCGTCCTCAAAATCTGTTGTCACGATTGAAAAGCCCGAGCTGCGCCTGTCAAACGAAAAGAACGGTGTCCGCCTGGAATGGAACGCCGCAAAGGGTGCGGTAAAATATGTGGTTTACTACAAAAAAGCAGGCGACAAAAGTTGGTCGTCAACCACAACCGCAAACACCTACTATCCGTATCTGAACGTAACAGAGGGACAGCAGTATTATTTCCAGCTCCGCGCAATCGGGCAAAATTTGAACGGTCCCTATTCCAAGTTGCGCTCTCGCGCGGCGATAACAGCCTTAACGCAAGCTGGAACGCTATTGACGGCGCGACAAAATACATCGTCTACTACCGCCGGAACGATACCGCGCAGTGGTCGTCCACACAGGTTGCCGACTGCAATTTTGTCTACCCGGACGCGGTAAAGGGCACAACCTATTGCGTACAGGTACAGCCGGTATTCGGCAGCACCAATGGTGCCTATTCAATGGTACAGCGAATCACTTACTAAGGAAATAGACATTATATCTTTGCATATTTATTGCGATTCTCATATACCGGTCTGTTATCCTGTATGTGCGGATTTGAAACAAAGCCGATATCATATGCGGAGGTCCTCCTTGCCAAGGATTCTCTTTGGCGGGATTGCGCTTGACTGACGATCCGCGCAACAAACTGTTCCTTGATTTTGTGGATATCGTAGCAAGAATCAAACCCAAGGTTATCGTATTTGAGAATGTCGAGGGCTTGCTGAGTTTTCAAAATGGTCGCACCTACATGACGATTCATAATATGTTTTCTGAGATTGGTTATGTCACGGAAGGACGGTTGTTGGTCACCAGCGAATATGCTGTTCCGCAAAAGAGAAAAAGAGTGATTCTCATTTGTGTGCGAGAGGATTTGGGAATATCTCCTTCTATTCTATACCCTAAAAAATCACAGAAAAGCTTTCCAGTCAACTAACAGCAAGAGATACTATATACGATTTGGAAACAGTAGAGTGCGGAGAAACTGCTTGCTATCATTGTGAGCCTACTTCCGATATTGGTCGATTCTTCCGTGGAGAATTAACCTACTATGAATACATACAGAACCACACACCGTCCGAATCACGCGGAGAGATAGGTCAAACACAAAACGGACAAATGTATATCACCCTTTAAGCAATTACGGCTGTACTCCATTGCGGAGCACAGCCGTTTCCTTATGTGGTTTTATGATTGAGCTTATCTGGGTTTGTGATCTACAACTCTTCCTCCACCTCCGCGCCGTTTTTGAACTTGAACACAATCTTCTCGTCACCGTAGACAGTGGCGCGGTCTATCAAGTTAAGCCAGAGGCGGTCACTGAACTCTATGCGCAAGTCCGTCAGGGAGATGATTTCAAAGGCGAAGGTTTCGAGAACATCGCTTTGGTGCAAGCGGCGGAGCTTTTGCTTTTGCAGCTTTTCATATTCCGCAGATGCCTTTTCAAACCGTGCGGCGTAGTCGTTGTATTTTCGCGCGTATTCCTCTTGGTTAATCGCAGTGGAGGCGTTTTGCTCAATCAGCTTCTTTATCATTTCTGTCAGTAGGTTCGTTTCGTCGAGCAGTGCAGAGGACTGTTCATCAAGCAGCGTTGTATCGGCAAGTTCCGTTCTTAGGCGGTTGCAGGTGTCTATCAGATCCTGCCGGTCGGCGGTGAGCTTGCCAAGAGCCGAAAGGAACAGCGCCTTGATGTTCTCCTCATATAAATGCGTGGTGGTACACTTTTCCGCGCCATTGAATTTGCCGTTGCACTGCCAGACAGTGCGGAGGTATTAGCTTGTTGAGTGCCAGACCTTTGCGCCGTAAAACGAACCATAGTCGCCGCAGATGATCTTTGATGAGAACGGGCTAAGGCTGTTGCGGTGCCTGCCGTAGGATTTGCGCAGCCGGTACTCTTTCTGAACCTGCTCCCATTCTTCCGGGGCGATGATGGCAGGGTGGCTGTGTTCGACATAATACTGCGGCACCTCGCCCTCGTTGACCTTTCTTCTGTAAAATTGCGGAACCTTTATATTTCTCATTGGTGAGGATGCTCTCAATTGTTGAGGTGTTCCACTTCGCTTTCCCTCGCGGTGTCGGGATACCGGCTTGAGTGACGTGATTGGCGATGTAGTTCACCGTCCTTCCGCCGATGAACAGCTTGTAGATCAGGCGCACGGTTTCGGCTTCTTCGGGAACGATCTCCGGCAAGCCGTCAGCACCTTTGCGGTAGCCGAGAAAGGATTTATACGGCAGGCTAACTTTTCCATCGGCAAAACGTTTGCGTTGTCCCCAAGTGACATTCTCGGAGATACTTCTACTTTCCTCCTGCGCCAGAGAGGACATAATCGTTATCAGCAGTTCGCACTTACTGTCAAAAGTGTAGATGTTCTCCTTTTGGAAATAGACCTCGGTGCCGTGCTCTTTGAGCTTGCGAACGGCAGTAAGGCTGTCAACGGTGTTGCGGGCAAAGCGGCTGACGGATTTGGTGACTATCAGGTCGATTTTTCCGTCCAGCGCATCGGCAATCATACGGTTGAATCCCTCGCGTTTGCGGGTGTTGGTGGCGGAAATACCCTCGTCGGTATAAACGCCGATAAAACGCCAGTCGGGATTTCTCTTTATGTACTTGGTGTAATAATCCACCTGTGCCTCGTAGGAAGTGAGCTGTTCCTCGCTGTCGGTTGAAACGCGGGCGTAGGCGGCAACTCTGCGCTGAACCTGCGTTGTTTTCGGCTGCTTGCTGTGCAGTTGTTTGGTTGCGGGAATAACGGTTACTTCAGGCGTATTGCCACCTCGCTTTCGATTGCATTGAGGCGTTGGCTTTCATTTCCGCTGTCCAGCTCTCGGAGCGTGAGCGGTCTTTCCAACGCCGTGTTTCGGTTGTCCCGTTTTTGAATATGATCGTCAGTTGGTTGTCGTCTTCGCGATGATTTGCTCTATATCCGAAAAATCCAAGTCGCTTAACGTCTCCATCAATATACTTTCGGGAATCTGCTTTGACGGGCAGGCTGACTTGCCTTTGGCGTTGTAGGTAGTGCAGATCCAATAGTATCCGGTTGATCTTGTCTTTCTGCGGTAGTGTTTGCCGCAGTTTCTACAGGTTATTAGTGAGATAAAAGGATAAGTATTACCCGGCTTGATTTGCCTGTTCTGCGATTCGCTGCGCCGGATTATTTCCTATTGAACGCGGCAGAAGTCGTCGATATCAATGATTGACTCGTGAGCACTCTTATATTGGCGGTATTTCTATGGTGGAACGTGCTATCGAATTAGCAAAGGAAGATTTGCTTAACGAGTACGGAATCAATGTTTACGAGGATAAAAAAGCACACACGGACAGCGTTGTTCCCGAGACAGAATACGAATATATCACACTTTTCGATATAGTCACTCCCTTGATGTTAGCTAAAGCAAATTATCTATCCCGCACCATATCAGATTTAGTTTCTGCGAGAATCACGAACAACTCATAAAAGATATAAATGATGGCAATGAATAAACGAGGCGTATTCTGGGTCGTTGACGGAGAGCTAATCGCATTTCCGTTTGATGAAGCTGCAACCGAAGGCGTTGCAAAATCCGGTAAGACGTACAACCACAAACTTCTGTGGGAATATATCAAACCGCGCAATAAACCGTATGATTACTATCCCAGAGGAAGAGTGGATTATAACGCCAAAGGGAAAGCGATCGTCTATATAAAAAGGAGATCTCATTGTCTTACGAAAAAAATAAATTTTTTTAGGAATTGAATCCACACAGAATGTGGCTGCCGCATACTATGCGATAGCCACATCTTTTTTCCAAAAACCTTTTATAATACTCTTGACAATGTGGGATATATTCCACTATAATAGTATTAAGGAAGTGGTATAAATGAATGATTTTGAAATAATAGTTTATGCTAAACAGGACAACAGCGAGCCTGTAACAGATTTTCTGCTTTCTTTGCCGTCAAAAATGCAAGCAAAAGTTTTAAGACAAATTGATATGCTTGCTGAGTTTGGCAATCAATTAAGAGAGCCCTATTCTGCTCCTCTTGAAGATGGTATTTTTGAACTTAAAATCAAACAAGGCAGCGATATTTCAAGAGTATTATATTTCTTTTTTGTCGGCAACAAAATCATTTTAACAAACGGCTTTGTTAAGAAAACACGGAAAACACCGCCTGAGCAAATTCGTTTGGCTAAAACGTATAGAGAAGATTACTTAAAACGCACAAAGGAGTGATTTTAATGAGAACATATAACGAATTAAAGAAACAGCTTCTTCAGAACGAAGAAGTTAAAACAGAATATGAACGTCTTGAACCTGAATATCAGGTTATACGCGCTATTGTTGCCGCAAGACAAGAACAGCATTTAACACAGCAGGAACTTGCGGACAGAACCGGAATCGATCGCAGCGATATAAGCAAACTGGAAAACGGTTCCGCAAACCCTTCCTTGCGTACACTGAAACGCCTTGCTGACGGACTTGGAATGCAATTACAAATCAACTTTATCCATGCTAATTAGTTTTTATAGCGTAACCTTTAAGAAAAAAGCTGTCATTCTGAAACTTAATCGGAATGACAGCTTTACTATTGTTAAATATTCATTTACAGTCCCGTATAACCGCACTGCTCGATCAGGTCATGACCTTCGGGGGAGAGCATCCAGTCGACAATCTTCTTAACGTTTTGGTTATCGTTGTCCTTGCGGTAGACGGCGTAGAACTGATAAACAAGCGGATAGCTTTCGTTTTTGATGTTTTCGGTGTCGGGATAAACTCCGTTTAGCGATATCATCTTGACCGCCTGATTGCCGACCATATCATTGAGGTAGTAGCGGAACGAGTAGCCGATCGACGCGCCCGTTACCGCGAGAGGGGATTTTGGCGCGATTTCGCGGTCTCCCATAAACTTATCCATAACGCTCTGGCTTCCGCTTCCCTTTAGCCTTGTTACGGGGTTGATCGCGCGGTCAGCTCCGCCTACGTCCGCCCAGTTTTGAATATCTCCGCCGTAGATGTCCCTGACCTGTTCTACAGTCAGATCATCTACGGGATTTTTTTTGTTTACAAAGAAAACAAACGCTTCCTTGCCAATCGGCTGATACACAAGCTCAACGCCCTTATCCTCAGCGTACTGCTTTTGCTCTGCCGAGGGAGCTGCGGCGAGGAAAATATCCGTATCGCCGTCCACGATCGCCTTGTATCCGCGGACGGTGTTTTTATACTGCATTTTGCTGTCGGGAGCAAAATTCTCTCCGTAATAGTTGTCGTCGGAAAAGTTACCGCCTTCATAGGTGACGCTTCCCTCAGTATATACCGAGTTCACGACCGACGCGTATACGGGAACCAGCGCAGCCGCTCCGTCAAGCACGGGAAGCTCGCCTTTGAGCTTCAGCGGCGAATCGACCTTCGCAAGCTCCGAGCCTTCCTCAAACAGCAGATAGCGCTTTACGTCTATCATCTTTATCTGATCCGTACCGCTGTAGTTGTTGCCGAGTCGCTGCGTTACAAGCAGATACATCGAAAGGTTTATCAGTCCGAACATTAAAATGACCGCGCCGAAAACGGCAAACGCATGACGTTTTTTGATTCTCATATCACCACAGCTCCTTTGAGATAAAATAGATAATAGAGCTGTGCTGATACGCGTTTGAATCGTAAATCAGATGGGCGACCGTCAGCCCGGCGCACACGATCAGCAAAGCTGCGAGTATGATATAAAATGTTCTGATTTTCATAATTTGCCTCACTACATAATAGAAATTTCGCCGTTCATGATGCGTATGATATGAATTATAGTAGTCACGATGATCGCCCATGAAACAGCTCCGAGCACGCCGGTGACTATCATTCTTGTCCTTTGTTTTTTTATATCCTCACGAAGACCTTGTGTTTTGATCAGAATCCGTTCCGTGTCATCAAAATCACCGCTCTGCGTTGTTTTGTTTATCTCGCTTTTGTCAGCGATCAGCTCACGCAGGCTGTAAATAAACAGTATAAGGGTAATGATAGGGCAAACTAAAATAGCGCACATAATCAATGCTAAAATTATCGGCATAAAAACATCTCCTCTGGGTTTATATAATCGGCTCGGGTGGTAAAAGATAAAGATACGGTGCGGTCAGCAGTGCGAGAACAAAAGAAAATAAAATTTTGTATCCTGTTTTAAGCCCTGTTTTCTTAAAGCCGAACAAAAGCTGAGCGAGAAAAATCGATATGAACGCGATCAAAACACCGCACAGTATGAATAGAAAGCTGATCTTATCGTAATATGTGTATCCTTCCGTAGCCTTATAAATACTGAACAAAAGACCGTCTTTTATTCCTCTTGAAAAAACAAATATGTGGATCGGGAAACCGATAAATACAAGGGAAACGGCTCCGAAATATTTAGCGATAAATCCTGTCAGAAATATCCTGAACGCATTTGTTTTGATAAAATCGCCGCTTATCTTTTTATACAAAATAAAAGAAAGAAGCAAAATAACGCCCCAGTCAAACACCGAATCAATAAAAACCTGAGCTAATAAATACGGCGTTATCGAAAAAATGATAAAAGCCGGCAATATTGAAGTTCCGTATAGCTTATAGTCTTTTTTCATAATCATCATCCGTCCGAAAATCTAATTATTGACTTACAACGACCGACACCGCAAGCTGATTATTTTCCTCGCTGATTATCAGCTCGCCGTTGTATTTATCAGCGATGCTCCTCAAAATCTTAACGCCCTTGCCGTGAAGAGCTTTGTCCTTCTTTGTGGTTTTCAGCTCGGGATTGTCCGCCAAAATCGAAGCAGCAACATTGTTTTTGCAGACGATCCTGCAAAAAGCCTTGTACTCGCTTATCGTAAGCGACATTTTACGCTGTTCCTTCGGGATATTTGCGAGGTAATCTATCGCGTTGTCGCAAAGGTTCGCGACCGCCGATATTATATCTCCATCGCTCATAAATGAGAGCGAGTTCGTGATATCGTATGTAAAGCCGATCCCGTTCGCCAGCGCCTTGTCGAGCTCGACATTCACGATTGCGTTGAGCGTCGGATTATCGGTATTTATCGGCGTGTAAGCTGTTGTAAGCCGTTCACTCACGCTGTCGCAGATCTCCTTTGCCTTTTCGTATTCGCCGTTTGAGATAAGCATACTGACCGACATCAGGTCGTTTTTCATATCGTGCTTGACCGCCGATATCTTTTCAATCTGTTCGTTCGTGCTGAGCACCGAGCTTTTGTAAAGCTCCTCGCGCTGACGGCTCAGCATAAGGTCAGCCTTAACGTCCGAATCCTTGCCGACCTTTATCAGCAGATACCAGAAAATTACGACTATGACCGCCGTACTGACGGTGATGATCGTTATGTAGATTTCGACGTCGAATTGGAATTCCGACGCCTCAAGCGCCAGCATAGCCGACATACCGACCGTGCAGGTGAGCAGCGGAATAACGAAAAACGCTAGGATATCAGATTGCCTGCGCATATTTACCCTGCCTTTTCCGAAGCGGTAGATCAAGAAAAGGAACGCGCAGTATCCGGCGTTTGCCGCCAGTAAGATCATACAGCGTGATAATCCTGTCTTTTCGTTGAACGGCATACTTCCGAACGCGCTCATAACGCTCACGGTGAGATAGGCTATCAGGATATTCGACACCGCCATCGGGATGACGATCCGCATAAACAGCCTGCCGCGCAAAAATATTACCGAGTACAGCACCAATATAAATACCGTGACTGTGTAGTACAAAAAGTGGTATGTCATATTATTTACGGTAAATACCGCCGCGACCGCGAGCATTATCGCGGACGTCACAGCAAACGGCACTATCCTCAGCGCCTTTCCCTCCGGCTTGTCAAAGAACAGATACAAAAAGCCGATTAACATAAAAAGCTGGATGAAATTTGAAGCAATCTCTACGGCTAAACCGATACTCATTACGCGTTCACCATCCATTCAAAAAAGCGTTTTCTTACTTCGTCGTGATATTTGCGGCTAAGCGGTGAGTAATTGGGTCAAGCTTAAGTTTGCTGCCATGAATTTGAAAAAATACGCGATACACAAAGATTATGATAGGAAGCGAAGGGAATACTATGACAGATTTTCATCTGCGTTTTTGTGTTTGGCAACTTTGATTATGAAACAAGTAAAACCCGAAATCCAGTTATCCTGAATTTCGGGTTTTTCTACAGACTGAGAAAACCCGAGTTTAGGCTCGGGTTTTTTATGTGAAAAAAATTTTTTTTGAAAAATTTAAATTTAAATGAAACCAAAACGCCGTTTAATGTGTTTTATTAGTGAGGGGTGATAATTATGTCGGAAACGTTATTTGCCGGGCTGACGTTTGAACAGACCGTGCGAAAATACTCGCAGACTGTTGCCGGAGTATGCGTAATGCATCTGCAGAATTACGCGGACGCCGAGGACTGCTACCAAAACGTATTTTTGGCGCTGCTCAGCAAAGCCCCCGAATTTTCCGACGAAAATCACCTTAAAGCCTGGCTGATTCGCGTTTCGATTAATGAATGCAAATTATACATAAGAAATAACAGGCGATTTATCTCCCTTGAAAGCCTAAAGAAAGAACCTGTCAGTTTCCCTGAGGATTCCGGCGATTTGTCATGGGCGCTTTTAAAGACCCCTCAAAAGTACCGTGATGTGCTTTACCTTTACTACAGTGAACAGTACAAGGTAAGCGAAATCGCCGATATCCTCAAATTAAACGAGAATACGGTCAAGACACGCCTAAAACGCGGAAGAGCTATACTAAGGTCTTTTTACGGAGGTGATTGAGATGGTCGAGATAAGATTTGATTATATTAAGAACTTCGATGTACCCGAAAGCTGGATCGAAGGCGTGCTTGATAAGTCTTTGGAAAAGAAGAAAAAGACTTTGCTTCCGTTGCCCCGAAGAATTTATTACTATGCGGCAGGGATCGCAGCTTGCGTTGTTATTGCTGTTGCGGTCAGTTTATCGCTGATGTTCGGAATCGGTAAAGATGTTAATATGATAAACCCGAACGGTGATAATGCTTATCATATTGAAGGCTCGACCGATGAAACTTACACGACGGATTCAAACGGGAATCCTCTGCCTAAAGAAAACCTGCCGCGGATTTTCGGCGGAGATAATGAAAGCTCAACACTTGTCACCGAGCCGACTGAAACGGATGCTAACGGAAATCCTAAACAAAAATCAAAGCAGAAAAGCACTTCTCCGCCAAGCGGAAGAAGGTCAAAAAGGAATACCCCGACCGGCTCAAACTCATCTTCCTCCGATGCGGAGTATTTTGAACCGGGGGAGGACGAGACTCCGGGAGAAAATATCAGCGAGCCCCCCGAAGAGCCGTCGACCGTTATACCTACGCCTGCGGAGCCAAACACAGAGATGCCGACCACTCAGACGCCTTGGACAAAACCCGAAGAGGAGGATCCAAACGTTCAATACACTACGGCAGACCCTAACGCGGAAAGATATTATAAATATTCCGCTTTAGTATTTAACGGCAGGGCAAAGGGAGACGTGTACTTCAAGCTTACGGATCAAAACGGAACGGTTTTAGCCAACGGCATGGTTACGGATAAAACCCCGGAAAACGGCAAAACACGGATTTCTTACAGCGTTTTTATGAGGCGAAAAGCCGGCAATACCTACACATGGCTTTTCTATGACTCCAATGGAACGGTAATAAAGCAGGGATCGTTCTATATACGTTAAAAACACTTGCAACCGTTGGGTAAAAAGACTATAATTAAATCAGAAAGCGGAGGGTGAGAGATTATCTCCGCAAAAGATAAATAATATAAAATGAAAGGGTGAGAACTATGAAAAAGCTATTAGCGATTATTCTGACTGCCGCGCTGTTATCCTGCGCGTTCATTATCCCCGTAAGCGCGGTTGATGACGCCGAGAATGAAAATTGGCTATACTTGGATGCGTTCAAAGAAAAGTATGTAGACAATGAAGATTTTGGCGGCGCAGAGCTTCTGTGCTATGAAGAGCTGTATTATTGCAAGGACTACAAGGGCGATGTTTTGTGGGTGTTTATCCACGCTCAGATCAATATGTTCCTCGAGGAGTGTGTTGACAAAGATTTTTGCCGCGTTCACGTCAGACAGGCAAATCTCTACGTTCCGTTTGAGTACGGCTATGGCGTATATGATGTCAGAGAGGACAAATTCTATGACATTACCGAAGTGTGTCATTATAATGAAACTCACACCACGCCAAAGTATCAATCTGCCGTTGATTATTTCAGAGAATACTACAAGCCTGAAAAAATGGTTCTCGGTATGTTCTATAATCAGTACCTAAAGGACGAATATCCCGGCTATGCCGATACGGTCATAGCTGAGCATGTAAGTGTGTATAACGAGCTTTATTATCATTATAAAGGCGAGAATTACACAAATATGGACTGGATTCTCGTAAGGGCGCGGATAGGTGATTGTTCTCCTGTTGATATGGATTTTGATTTAGGCAACGTCAATATCTTCCAGACCAACGAGTATTATCCGTTTACTTACAGCTTAGGCGTATACGATTGCAAGGAATGCCGCTTCTACGACGTTAAGGACGTTTGGAATTCCGGCAAATACGAAGGCTTGCCCGAGCAGTTCAAGAGATTCTACGTTCCAGACAATCAGTTTGAGGACGAGTTCTTCGATGCTTGGGGTTGGGCATTTATGGAAGGTGCCGATGATGAGAACTTTGATAAGGGCAGCTATTATAAAGAGCTTTATCATCACTATTCCGAGACAGGCGATATCGACTGGGTATTTGTTTACGGCACAACCGAATGTTCTGAACCGATGATTTGTTATTTTCAGGTCGGAAACCGCCTAATCAATACTCCTAACGCGCTGATCCCGTTTTCGTTAGGCTATGGTATCTATGATGTTGAGGAAAACAAATTCTATGATATCACCCTAGTTTGGAAAAATGAGAAATACAAAGAGGCAGTAAAGCAGTTTGAAAAAGAATGTGACAACGGCTTTGTCGATTACACCGCGTTGGTCAAAATCGGTGATATGAATAATGACGGATACATCACCGTGGGAGACGCTACATATCTGCAAAAATGTCTTGCGGGACTTGAAGATTATCCCGTAACACCCGAGCTGCAGATATTTATTGACCAAAAGGTAGGAAATGATCCCAGTGGATATGAGACCTTTAATATCAACGATTTCTATGATGTAAATAAGGACGGTACGGTTTCTATCGGTGACGCAACAAAGCTACAGAGAATAACAGCTGAATTTGACAGCTAAAAATATTAACCTCCTTTGATGAAAAATCGAACTCCATGCGCCGCGGCAAACAGCTGCGGCGCGGTTTTTTGTTATGCGAAAACCCCCGATTGTATCGGGGGTTCTAGTTAGCTTAAGCGGTACACAAAAAATACTCCTTCTGATATAATGGAAGTGCGGTTTGGCAACTGCACAAAAGGATCAGAAGGAGGTCAGCATGCATGACAATAATAGTTTAGCACATACGAGTTGGAATTGCAAATATCATATAGTGTTTGCACCGAAGTATAGGCGGAAAGTGTTCTATGGACAGTACAGGGAAGAAATAGGAAAAATACTGCGAGAATTATGTGAATGGAAAGGTACACATAATAGAGGCAGAAGTATGTGTAGATCATATCCATATGTTTGTAGAAATACCGCCAAAGATGAGCGTGTCGGGATTTATGGGATTTTTGAAAGGAAAGAGTAGTATAATCATACATCAAAGGCACGGGAACCTGAAGTATAAATACGGGAACAGGACATTTTGGTGCAGAGGATATTATGTAGACACAGTAGGAAAGAATGCAAAAAGAATAGAAGAATACATAAAGAACCAACTGAAAGAAGATCAAATAAATGATCAAATGACAATCAGAGGATAGGACGACCCGTTCACGGGTAGCAAGTAGGAGTCGCAAGTGTCGGACTGCAAGGCGCCTTAAGGCGCGGCAAGTAAAAAAGCCTTTAAGGCGCATAAGAAAATCCACCGGCCGGTGGATTTATTATTCCATCAGATATCAAATCTGCATAAACAATAAATTAAATATATACACTTAATTTAATCAAAAATCGAAAAATGATTAAATTAACCGTTGACAAATGATTATTTTAAGATGTATAATTAATTATATCATTTGGGAGAATATGATAAAGATGAAGAAGGAAGTGATATAATGAAAAATCCGGATTATATTGCCGAAATAAATAATTTATTACAGCCTGAAATTGTAACTATGCTTACTCAAATCCATGAGTATAAGGGTGAGCAAATGCTTTTTGTAGAGGCAAAGCGCGACGCTCTTACACAGTTGCTCGAAATTGCCAAGATCCAAAGTACAGAGGCTTCAAATAAACTTGAAGGAATCTATACTTCTGATCAGCGTCTGAAAAAAATTGTCCTCGATAAAACAAATCCCACGAACAGAAGCGAGCAGGAGATTGCCGGATATCGTGACGTCTTAACTACCATTCACGAAAACTACGATTATATTCCGCTTAAGCCGGGAACTATCCTTCAGCTTCACCGCGATTTGTACAGATACAGTGGCAGTTCAATTGGCGGAAGCTATAAAAGCACAGATAACGTGATTGAAGAAAAAGACAGCGAGGGCAATACATTTGTTCGTTTTCAGCCGGTTTCCGCATGGGAAACACCTGAATCAATAGAAAAGATCTGCAACGCTTATAACGACGCGTTAAAGAATCCTGATGCAAACCCGCTGCTGTTGATCCCGATTTTTATTCTTGATTTTCTATGTGTTCATCCGTTTATTGACGGCAACGGTCGTATTAGCCGCTTGCTGACCTTACTGCTTTTGTATCGCAGCGGATATATTGTAGGAAAATACATCAGTATAGAGAAGATAATCGAAAAAACGAAGGACACTTATTACGATGCGCTTCAAAGCAGTTCTTCAGGATGGCACGAGGGCAAAAATGACTACGTTCCGTTTGTGAGTTATATGCTGGGCGTAATAGTCGCGGCGTATAAGGATTTTACCGAAAGGGTTCAGTCGTTTTCGTCAAATAATATGTCCAAGCCCGAGCGAATCAGAGAAATAATAAAAAATCATCTTGGAAAGATAACCAAATCCGAAATTATGAAACAGTGCCCTGATATCAGTCAGGTTACTGTACAGCGAACGCTTGCAGAATTACAGGATAAGGGCGAGATAATCAAAATCAGCGGAGGTCGTTATACCTCCTACACATGGAACAGGGAGAATGAGTGATGATTACAGGTGAATTAAAAAATAAAATCGACGGTTTATGGGACATCTTCGCGGCAGGCGGATTGGTAAATCCCCTTGATGTTATTGAGCAGATAACCTATCTGATGTTTATACACGATCTGGACGAGGCGGATAACACAAAGGCAAAGGAATGCGCTATGCTCGGCTTGCCGTTCAAGAGCATTTTTTCGGATGAAGTGACTATCGGAGAACGAAAAGTCAACGGACAGCAGCTAAAATGGTCGGTGTTCCACGATTTTCCCGCAACGCAGATGTACACAGTTGTGCAGGAAGATGTGTTCCCGTTCATCAAGAACCTTCACGCCGATAAAAACAGCGCTTACGCAAAATATATGGACGACGCGATTTTTAAATTGCCGACTCCGCTTGTGCTGTCAAAGGTCGTTGACGCGCTTGATAATATCTACGAGCTGATGGATAAGGAGCAAAGCGCTGATGTGCGCGGCGATGTTTATGAGTATTTGCTCAGCAAAATATCCCAGTCGGGACTTAATGGACAGTTCCGCACTCCGCGCCATATTATCCGTATGATGGTAGAGCTTATGCAGCCGACTCCGGATGAGGTTATCTGCGACCCTGCCTGCGGAACATCCGGATTCCTTGTAACGGCGGGCGAGTACCTGAAAGAGACGCACAAGGAAGCGATTTTCTTTGACCGCGCAAAGAAAGATCACTATATGAACCATATGTTTTTCGGCTACGATATGGACAGGACGATGCTGCGTATCGGCGCGATGAATATGATGACCCACGGGATCGAAAGCCCTTTTATTGAGTACCGCGACAGCCTTAGCGACCAGAATCAGGATAAAAACAAATACAGCCTGATCCTTGCTAATCCGCCGTTCAAGGGCAGCCTTGATTATGACACGGTTTCTGCGGATCTGCTCAAAATCTGCAAGACCAAAAAGACGGAGTTGCTGTTTATCGCGCTGTTTTTGAGAATGCTCCGCGTCGGAGGAAGATGCGCCTGTATCGTACCCGACGGAGTTCTTTTCGGCTCGTCAAAAGCGCATAAGGCAATACGTAAGGCGTTGGTAGAAGAAAACAGGCTCGAAGCGGTCATTTCAATGCCTTCGGGCGTGTTCAAGCCATACGCGGGTGTATCGACCGGAATTTTGATTTTCACAAAGACAGGGCACGGCGGCACGGACAAGGTTTGGTTTTATGATATGAAAGCCGACGGGCTCTCGCTCGATGATAAGCGCACGCCCGTCGCCGAAAACGATATCCCCGATATCATCAACCGCTTCCAAAACCGCGAGCAGGAGGAAAGCCGCGAGCGCACCGAGCAGTCGTTCTTTGTTCCAAAGGATGAGATTGTCGAAAACGATTACGACCTCTCTATCAATAAGTACAAAAAGGTAGAGTATGTCCCCGTAGAATATCCGCCGACAAGTGAGATCCTCGCCGACCTCAAAACGCTCGAGCAGGAGATAGCAAAAGGTCTGGAAGAATTGGAGGGGATGTTGGGTGAGTAGATACACTTTTCAAGATGTACTTGAAATTAGAAATGGTCGAAATCAGAAAAAGGTTGAAAATCCAAATGGTAAATATCCCATTTATGGTAGCGGAGGTATTATGGGGTATGCAGATGATTATATTTGTGAGGCAAATACTGTTATTATCGGAAGAAAAGGCAGTATAAACAATCCGATATTTGTAAGTGAACCATTTTGGAATGTTGATACAGCTTTTGGTTTGGTTGCAAACAAGTGCATGTTGTTACCCAGATATTTGTATTATTTTTGTGAATTCTTTGATTTTGAAAGATTAAATAAAACTGTTACTATTCCAAGTCTTACAAAAACAGATTTGTTAAAAATAAAAATAAATTTGCCTGATATTCAAACTCAAAAACAAATAATAAATAAAATACATAATGTTGAAATAGTAATTTCACTTCGAAATCAGCAATTAAAAAAACTTGACGAGCTTGTCAAATCACGGTTTGTGGAGATGTTTGGGGATCCGGAAGTAAATTCATTAAATTGGAATAATATGAATCTTGCGAATTGCATTGTGAAATCTAATAACGGAATGGCACGTAGAGGCAATGATGCAAACGGAAACATTGTTTTAAGATTAGTTGAACTCCAAACTGGCTATATTGATTATTCATCTGTTAATCGAATTCAACTTTCAAACGATGAAAAACAAAAGTATTTACTTAATGATAATGATTTTTTATTTGCTCGTGTTAACGGTAATCCTGAATACGTGGGTAGATGTGCTACTTTTCGTAAAATAAATGAACCTGTCTATCATAATGATCATATTATAAGAGTTAGGTTTAATGAAAAATTGTTAAGTTGTACTTTTTTAAGCGTGCTCTTAAACAGTGATTATGGAAAAAGACAAATGAAAAGTAAAATAAAAACTTCAGCAGGTCAATATACAATTAGTCAAGATGGGATAGCAGCAATAAGAATTCCTATTCCACCTCTCAGGCTACAAACAACATTTGCCGATTTTGTTGCCAAAGTCGAAAATCAAAAAGCAACCGTACAAAAAAGCATAGATAAACTGGAAATGCTCAAAAAGAGCTTAATGCAAGAGTATTTTGGATAAGGAGTTATTTGATAGGAGGTTAGAAGAATGAATGTTACGTTTTTAATCGGAAATGGGTTCGATTTGAATTGTGGATTAAAATCATCATATCGAGATGTATACAATGAATATATTAAACAACCATCAAAAACACCTCGAATTAAAAAGTTTAAAGAAGATATTTGGAATGATATTGATAATTGGGGTGACTTTGAGTTAAGAATGTCCAATTATCTTTCAACCTTTAATACAGAAAACGACTTTCTTGAATGTTTAAGAGATTTTAAAAGCTATTTAAATACTTATTTAGAAAATGAGCAATCTCATTTTTTTGATAAATTAAGTAATGACAGATTGTCGGAAAGAGCATCTATAGAAATGAGTGAATCAATTAATAAATTTTATACTGGTATCACACGTAATTTGGAAGCAGAAATAAACAGTTTACGGAAAAATGATAGTTTGCATTGGAATTATTACAGTTACATTTGTTTTAATTATACTAATGTTTTAGACAGATTAATTAAGTCAGAAGAACAATCCAATATTATTCATATCCACGGAAGAATCAATCAAGATATAGTTCTGGGGATGGATAACGAAAATCAACTGACCAATCATAGCTTTGCGCTAACAAACAGATCAAAACGTGCTTTTATCAAACCGTTTTTTAATTTTGAATTTGATCGGAGTCGTGTCATTCTGGCGGAGAATCGTATTAAACAAAGTGATGTGATTTGCGTTTACGGTATGTCTTTGGGAGAGTCAGACAATTCGTGGAAAAAGCTATTGCTAAAATGGTTGGAGGAAAAAGAAAACAATCATCTGTTCATATATAAGCGAAGATACACTAAATTGGTAACACCAAATTATGATGAAAGAATGGATTTTGAAGAAGAAGCCAAAAATGAATTACAAGAATTATTAGGATGTAATGAAGCAATTATGAAGAAAATACATATTCCTTGTGGAAGAAATATTTTCAATATAAAAAAGGTTATTGAGGAAGAACAACAAAAAATGATAGCTGAAGGAAAGGCGATTATGGAAAGACATAAAGCGCAGAAAGAAAAAAATAAAAAATATATTGTATCATAAGGGAGCAAATATAAGATTATAAAGATAGAATACAAAAATCACTCATGCAGGAGTGTTTTGGATAATAAATACTTGTAATTGAAATAATAGAATAGTATAATAGAATTAATCAGATATAATTCAGGAGGATAATATGGGAAAAATACTTGGAATTGCAATAAATAACTATGGATCTTTGAAAAATATAAAGATGGGACGTTTATATTCTGACCAAAAGCAACAGGATTTAGAAAATATGGTAGCAATAATAGGACCAAGCGGCAATGGAAAAAGCACATTGGCAGATGCGTTTGGTTTTATTTCTGATTGTATTTCTACCAATGTAGAATCTGCTTGCGACGCTAAAAATCGAGGTGGGTTCGATCAAATTGTTTCCCAGGGAGTAAATGAACCTATTCATTTTGAAATCTACTACAAAGAAACACAAAACTCTCGACCTATAACTTATGAATTGACAATTGATAAAGATATATATGACAGACCATATGTTAAAGAGGAAAGATTAAGACAAAGAAGACCGGGACAGAAAAGAGGTAGACCTTTATCGTTCTTTCAACTAACTGAAGGGAAAGGATATGCTTTTGAAGGGGTTGAAGGTGGACAAGATGATAATGGAAGCATAGAAGGCAAAAAGGTAGATGTTGAGTTGGCAGATAATCGTAAATTAGGAATTGTTACTTTAGGTGCAATGAAGCAGTATTCCAGAATTGAAAAGTTTTTAGATTTTTTGAAAAGCTGGTATCTTTGCTATTTTTCTCCTGATGCAGCTCGTCAAATACAAACATCTGCCCCAACACAGCATTTGGATAGAATAGGAAGTAACATAAATAATGTTGCCCAATATATGTATAGAGAGAACAAAGGAAATTTTAAACGCATCCTGATGGAAATACAGTCAAAGATTCCAAACATAACAAAGATTGAGCCTATTAAACTGCCTAATGGTCAAATTGTTTTAGAGTTTTATCAAAAAGGATTTGAACAGCCGTTCTTTTCACAACGTATGTCAGACGGAACATTAAAGCTTTTTGCATATTATTTGCTCCTACATGAAGAGAATCCCAGACAATTAGTGTTTGTCGAAGAACCAGAAAATGGATTGTATCATCATTATTTAGCTAAGTTAGCTAGCGAAATGAAAAAAAATGTTGGATCGGGATTCACGAAACAACTATTTGTTACAACGCATAGTCCGTTTTTTGTAAATGCATTAAATCCTGATCAAGTTTGGGTTTTGGAAAAAGATAAAGAAGGTTTTTCAACAGCAAAACAAGCCTCGCAATATCAGTTCGTTAAAGAATTGATAGATGAAGGAGCTACCATAGGAGATCTTTGGTATAGCAAATATTTTGGATAAGGGAGAAATAAATGCACTACCAGTTTTTAATCGAAGATCAATCAAGTGCAATCTTGGTTGGAATATTAATGGAAAAAATACGGGAATCGAATCCTCAGATAACATTTGATACAAAACCGTTTCATGGTATTGGAGGATTCACTAAGAAGAATACAATAAAGGAAACAAAGACAGGGAAACTCCTAAACGACCTTGCGACATATATGAAAGGATTTAACAAAAGTTTGCAACACATAAAGGCGGCTCTATTTATTGTGTTGGATAATGATGATAGGGATACTGAAGCATTCAAGTTGGAATTGGAATCAGTTGCAAAACAAAACAATATCAGCATTGATCATGTGTTTTGCATAGCTATTGAAGAAGTTGAAGCATGGCTTTTGGGAGATGAAAAAGCATTAATTGAAGCATATCCTCATTATAATAGTCAAGCTTTGCGCTCATATGTTCAGGACAGCATTTGTGGTACATGGGAAACATTAGCAAATGTAGTGTATCATGGTGGATACATAAAATTAAAAAAGGAATGTAAATCATATCATGAGATTGGTGAGCTGAAATGTGAATGGGCAAATCGTATTGGAGAAAAAATGAATATAAATGAAAATGAATCTCCGAGTTTTAATTTTTTCTTGTCCGAAATAAGTAAAAGAATACCTGCAGCATAGAATACGCACAGGAGTTTTCCATGACCAACTTTGATTTTCTGAAAAAAGATAAAAAGTTTGCTCCTTTTGCAGACGTCGCGATCAACGCCGAGCGAATCCTACATATCGACACCGAGGCGAGTGTGCTCAACTGCCGCAGGGCGATGGAGTTTGCCGTCAAGTGGATGTATTCCGTGGACGGCGATTTGGTTATGCCTTATAACGACAGCCTTGTGGTTTTGATGTCTACCGATGAGTTTCGCGATATCGTCGGCGCGGATATGCTTCGCCGCATGGACTATATCCGCAGGGTGGGCAACAAGTCCGCTCACGCAGCCACAAAGGTGACTGTTCCCCAGGCGGAGCTCTGCGTTGAAAACCTCTTTTATTTCCTCGATTTCGTCGCGTATTGCTACGGCAAGGATTATCATGAGCAGACCTTTGATCCGTCTTTGTTAGAGCTTACCGCGTCGGAAGCTATGGAAATGGTGAC
>CADBXH010000023.1:22053-24880 GCA_902798605.1 uncultured Ruminococcus sp.
CGAGCAGCAGCAGACATACACACCGCGTCCGATCGACCTCTCTGAGTTCAAAACCCGCAAGCTATATATTGATACGATGCTCCAGGACGCCGGATGGATCGAGGGCAAAAACTGGATAAACGAGGTCGAGCTGCACGGTATGCCGAGCGATTCGGGTATCGGATACGCCGACTATGTGCTCTACGGCGACGATGGCAGGGCTTTGGCGGTCATAGAAGCCAAACGCACCTGCAAGGATCCCTCTGTCGGACGTCAGCAGGCAAAGCTGTACGCCGATATTTTGGAAAAACAGCACGGCAGACGTCCGGTGATTTTCCTTACTAATGGCTTTGACACCCGCATTGACGACGGAGTATACCCCGAAAGGCGCGTTGCCGCGTTCTATTCAAAACGCGATCTGGAAAAGCTCTTTAATCTTCAAACCATGCGCCGCAGCCTGCAAAACGTTATGATAAACCCCGATATCGCCGGCAGATATTATCAGGTCGCCGCCGTCAAAGCGGTGTGCGATTCGCTCGATAACAAAAACCGCCGCAAGGCGCTGCTCGTTATGGCGACGGGCTCGGGAAAGACGAGGACGATAATTTCGCTTTGTGATGTGCTTTTGCGCCACGGCTGGGTGAAGAATATCCTTTTCCTTGCCGACCGTACTTCACTTGTCACCCAGGCAAAGCGCAGCTTTGTAAACTTATTGCCTGACCTTTCGGTGACAAATCTCTGTGAGGAAAAAGATAATTATTCCGCTCATTGCGTTTTCTCAACCTATCAGACTATGATGAACTGCATAGATGAGGTAAAGGATGACGACGGAAAGCTATTTACCTGCGGCCATTTTGATTTGTTGATTTGCGACGAGGCGCACCGCTCTATTTACAACAAATACAAGGACATTTTTAACTACTTCGACGCGCCTTTGGTCGGCTTGACCGCGACTCCAAAGGACGAAGTCGAGAAGAATACATATGAAGTTTTTGAACTGAACAATAATGAGCCGACCTATGCGTATGAGCTTAGCCAGGCGGTCAAGGACGGCTTTTTGGTCGATTTTATGTCGGTTGAAACCCGCCTCAAATTCATCGAAGAGGGAATAGTATATGACGAGCTCTCGGACGAGGACAAGGCTGAATATGAGAATACTTTTACCAATGAGGACGGAGAAATGCCCGATAAAATCGGCTCGGGCGCGCTTAACGACTGGATTTTCAATAAAGATACGATCCGCGAGGTCTTGAATATCCTTATGACTCAGGGCTTGACAGTCGATTACGGGCAGAAAATCGGCAAGACGATCATTTTTGCCAAGAACCACAATCACGCAGAGAAGATACTCGAGGTTTTTAATCAGGAATACCCTCACCTCGCTCACGGCTTTGCTAAGGTCATCGATAATAAAATAAACTACGCTCAAAGCCTTATTGATGAGTTTTCCGATCCGCAGAAAATGCCGCAAATTGCCATTTCGGTAGATATGCTCGACACGGGAATCGACGTTCCCGAGGTGCTTAACCTTGTATTTTTCAAAAAGGTTATGAGTAAGGCGAAGTTTTGGCAGATGATAGGCAGAGGTACGCGCCTTTGCGAACAGCTCTTGGACGGCAAAGATAAAGAGAAGTTTTATATTTTCGACTTCTGCGGAAACTTTGAATTCTTCCGTATGAATAAAGGAAAAGCGAGCGCAAATACAGCGGCGTTACAGGCGGCTATCTTCCACCTCAAAGCGCAGATCGCTTTTAAGTTGCAGGATTTGCAGTATCAAACTGAGGATTTGATCGCCTTCCGAAATTCATTGGTGGATGATATGCTGAAAAAGGCGGCTGAACTTAACCGCGAGAATTTCGCTGTACGCCAACACCTAAGATACGTGGAAAAGTTTTCCGATAAAGAGAGCTATATTTCACTTACGTACGAGGATACGCTGAAAATCAAGGAGGAGCTTGCGCCTTTGATTCAGCCCGATGATGACGACGCTAAGGCGGTTCGCTTTGACGCGTTGATGTATGGAATCGAGCTGTGTTACCTTGCCGGTAAAGGATACGGCAAGCGAAGAAATGACTTCTTTAATAAGGTCAGCGGCGTTGCAAGCGTTGCGAATATTCCCGAAATTATGGCGCAGTCCGAACTTATAAATAAAATCCTTCACACTGATTATTTCCAAAATGCCGGGATAAATGAGTTCGAGTATATACGAGAGCGTTTGAGGAATCTGATGAAATATCTCCCGTATGACGGACAGATTTACAATACCAATTTTGACGATGAAATTCTTTCGATCGACTGGAACGAATCCGAGCTTGAAAATGATGATTTGCAGAACTATCACGAAAAGGTTGCGTATTATTTGCGCAGTCATCTTGATGAGGGTGCAATCGCAAAGCTCAGAGGGAATATCCCGCTGAATCAGTCTGATATCAACGAACTGGAGAGTTTGCTTTGGAATCAGCTCGGTTCAAAATCCGAATATGACGAACAATGCGGAGCGAAACCACTCGGCGAATTTGTCCGTGAGATAGTCGGTATGGATATGAACGCCGCTAAGCAGGCTTTTTCGGAGTACCTTAACGACGCTAACCTGGACAGCAGGCAGATTTACTTTGTTAATCAAATCGTTGAGTACATTGTGCAAAACGGAGTGATGAAGGATTTATCTGTATTGCAGGAACCGCCATTTACGGATAGGGGAAGCATTGTAGAAGTATTTAGCGACACTTCCTTGTGGCTGAGGATTCGTCAGACGATCGAGAGCATTAATGCGAATGCGGCAGCGTAAGATTTGTTTTAATTATAAAACTATTTTCAATTTCTGCGCTGCATTAAACAAAGATAACCC
>CADBXH010000024.1 GCA_902798605.1 uncultured Ruminococcus sp.
CGCTTTCGGCACGCCCTTTGACGGCGGCAGCGGTATCGCGCTGAATGAAAGCTATCCGCTAAAGGCGATAATCTTTGTCGAGCGGGGAGAGGAGAACTCGGTTCGAATCCCCGAGAATAAGGAGATAATCCAAAAGCTTTACTTCCAGACCGCCCGGATGGTCAACCGCGAAACGGCAGAAAAAATGCTGACAAATATCGAGCGGATATTATCACTGACAAAGTTCTATGTGCTCAGTTGCAATATGGATATTTCCGCGGCACACACAGCGTATAATTCTATAATAGAAAAAAGCGAGGGAATTTAAAATCCTCGCTTTTACTTTATTGTGTAGGTTTTGTTTTTCAAAACCGTTACGTTTTTGTTTTGCGACCTCAGCTCATCGAGCTTCTCGTTATAGTATTCGTTGACAGATCCCGTAAAAATCAAATCATCGCTGTCTATCAGCTCACAATTCCTCGGAATACCATCAAGAATAACGTAGTCGGCGCACCTGTATTCCTCAGGCAGGTTTTGGATATTTCCGCCTGACGGAACAAACAAAACGTTGTTTTCACCGCAATGAATGTACTGATATAGGACGTCATCCGTGCTGATGATTTTTACCGAGTCCTCGGTGTTCAGCTTGACTGTCTGTATGCTTTCGTCCTTAACAACATATGGTGTGACCGAAGATATCTGCTCAATATCCTCTGCGGACATCGTGTTTGTTATCAGATTATTTATTTTATAATCGGTTGCCAAGTCGGGCAGAAGTGAATCGTAATTATTCGATTTTGGAATTATAATGTTGTCGATCACATCGTTTGAATCTGTAGCATCCTCACAAATAGTTTTATAAACTTTATTGTTCCCGCCTGCGCTGAGCAGAGAGATATTGTACCCCTTTTTCAGCTCGATACAAACGCCTTTTCCCGACTGATAAACGGTCAGCCTGCTGCTTTTGTCGGCAGTCAAGAATGATACCGCGGTGAGTATGAACATCAGCGCGAAGGAGATATTTATCGCGGAGATCACATAAGTCCGTTTAGCTTTAATTAAATAGCCGATTATCACCATCGTCGCGGTAACAGCCAGCCAAATGTATACAGCAGCGCTGTCCGCTTTAACAGAAACAAACGGCAGCTTGGCAAACGTACCGTTGATAAAAATCAATAATCGGCACAGCAAATTATCGGCATAGGCAATGATCTGCGCGATAAAATCAAACACGATCGATAATCCCGGAATGCCGTGAAAAGCGTAGAAAACCGCGCAAAAAAGCGATAGAATGAGTACACCCGACGCAAGCGGTTCGGTAAAGAGCGCAACAATAACGACGATCGGACTGATCTTGCCAAATGCGATTATGCTGATTGGCAAAATCCATATTGCTGCCGCGATAGAAACCGAAATCAGGTTAAAGAAAAAATACAACGGCTTTTTTATGATCTTCTTTTTTATCTTTCCGGCGTTTGTTTTTTGAATGAAAAAATCGTTTATCTTATCAGCCCACAGAATTATTCCCATCGTTGCGCTGAACGACATAAGCAGCCCGAGGTCGCCGACCGCGCACGGATTTATGATCGTTATCGCCAAGGCTGCAAAGCCGAGCGAATTAAGCGGGTCGCTGTTGCGCAAAAGGATCCTGCCGATTTGATAAATAATAACCGCGGTCGCCGCGCGGATAACGGAGTAATTAAAGCCTGTCAGCGCCGCAAAGCCGATAATAACGATGATCGAAGCCACGCAGAGCGGTATCCGCCGCTTTGTAAATCTGCCGATGATTTTGGTGACAAACGCGAGCGCGACCGACAGATGAAGTCCCGAGACTACGATCAAAAAAGATGTTCCGGTTTTTCTGAAGTTATCCAAAACATCGTCATCAAGCGCGTCTTTGTCGCCGAGCATTATCGCGCGGCTGAGCTCCGCGCTTTGTTTCGGCATCAGTTTTCCAAATGATCTTCCGATCTCTTTTCTCGCTGAGATCGCGAATTTATACAGCGACGGCTTGCTGTCGCCGGTTGGAGTGATGTTTTCCGGTGATTTTTCATACGCGCGCAAAAGTACCCTGTGCGCGATGCTTCGGTCGTTGTTTTCTGCGTATGCTTTTACGTTGAGCTTTACAAAGTTAAACTCTTTTATCTCGGTCTCATTATAGCCGGTGTATTTGATTTTTGTAAACACGGTCTTTGAGTCGATTGCGGTCGTCTGTATCAAATACTCAACGGATGTATCTTTATACTTTATTTCCTCGCACACATAGCCCTCTACGCTTATTTCTTTATCAGAATAATTATTGATGATAGGGGCAATATAATAATTCTGATAAAGAAATATACTCAACACCGCGAGCGCGACAGTCGCACCCGCCGTAACAAAGGTCTTGAATGAATAGCGGTCTCTTTTTACCCTTTTATATATCCCGAGCGCAACAAGCGCGGCTGCGGATATCAGGACAAGAATAATCAAAACCTTTGATTTAAAATAGAAAACGGCTGTCAGGGTCGAAAGGTACAAAATACCGATTAATCCAAACAGCCGTTTCATTTTTTATCTCCTGTTTATGCGTTGCTAATCCGGTAGCACAGCGTCATCAAGCTGTCGTTCAGGTGAACGTTCTCAACTACCGTGTCGTTGTATCTTGAAGTAATATCATAGTGGCTGAAATTCCAGAAATTCTTAATTCCAAAGCCGTAGAGCTTGTCAAGGATATTCTCGACATTCTCTTTTGGGATACAAAGGATAACGACTTCAACCTTGTTTTCGGAGCAAAAATCATCGAGCTCTGAATCGTCCTTGATCGTCAGCTCGCCGATCTTTGTTCCGACCTTATCCTTGTCATTGTCAAAGCACGCGATAAGCTCATATCCCAGCTTTTCAAAGTCGAGGTGCTTAACGATCGCCGCGCCAAAGCTTCCGGCTCCGATCAGGATAGTGTTGTACCTGTTGTTGAGCCCGAGGATTTTTTTGATTTCTTTCTTGAGCCCGTCAACACTGTAGCCGTAGCCCTGCTGGCCGAAGCCGCCAAAGCAGTTGAGGTCCTGCCTAATCTGCGAAGCGGTGGATCTCATAATTTTTGCTAATTTTGTAGAAGAGATACGCTCGACATTCTGATCGCTTAACTCGCACAAAAATCTGTAATATCTCGGAAGTCGTCTGATTACCGACATCGAGATACTGTCGTTTTTAGACATCTGTGAACGCGCTCCTTATTAAAGAGAAGCTGCAAGGCGCTCGTTAACGGCGTCAAGGAACTCCTCGGTGTTGACCTTTTTCTTGTTCTCAAGCCTCAATGGTCTTGATAGTAGCGGCCTCAAGCTTGTCGGCAAAGCTCATAAGCTCGGGCAGATTGTCAAGCTCGCCGCGTTTTCTCAGCGCGCCTGTCCATGCAAAGAGGGTAGCAACGGAGTTGGTTGAAGTTTCCTCACCCTTGAGGTGCTTGTAGTAGTGGCGCTGAACTGTGCCGTGAGCAGCCTCAAATTCATAAGTGCCGTCGGGAGAAACAAGCACGCTTGTCATCATAGCCAATGAGCCGAACGCGGTAGCGATCATATCGCTCATAACGTCGCCGTCGTAGTTCTTGCACGCCCACATATAACCGCCCTCGCTGCGGATAACGCGCGCTACGGCGTCGTCGATGAGGGTGTAGAAGAATGTGATACCCGCCTCGTCAAACTTAGCCTTATACTCGTTTTCAAAGATCTCTGCAAAAATATCCTTAAAGCGGTGGTCGTAGATCTTGCTGATAGTGTCCTTGGTAGCAAACCAAACGTCGAGCTTCTGGTCGAGCGCGTAGTTAAAGCAGGCAGCTGCGCGCAAAGGAAGAAATACTCTTGTCAAGGTTGTGCATACCCTGGATGATTCCGTCGGAGGTAAAGTCAAAGATAGTTGATCTTTCCTCAGTTCCGTCGGGCTTTGTCACGCAAAGCTCAGCCTTGCTGCCCGCCTCAACGCGCATCTCTGTGTTCTTATAAACGTCGCCGTAAGCGTGACGCGCGATGCAGATCGGCTTTTTCCAAGTGGGGATAAAGGGAACTATGCCCTTAACAAGGATGGGGCTGCGGAATACGGTACCGTCAAGGATAGCCCTGATCGTTCCGTTCGGCGACTTCCACATTTGTTTAAGGTCATACTCGGTCATACGCGCCGCGTTTGGTGTGATAGTAGCGCACTTTACCGCAACGCCGTACTTCTTTGTTGCGTTCGCGGAATCAATAGTGATTTGATCGTCTGTCTCGTTTCTCTTTTTAAGTCCGAGGTCATAGTACTCGGTTTTGAGGTCGATGTAGGGAAGAAGGAGTTTGTCCTTGATCATCTTCCAGATGATCCTTGTCATCTCGTCGCCGTCCATCTCAACGATGGGCGTGATCATTTTAATTTTATCCATCAGCTGTTCTCCTTTGTGTAGTCAAGCAGTCCGCCCGCGATGATGATCGCTCTTGTGCGGTCTGAAAGCTCGCAGTCTGCCTTGATTGTGTCGCCGGTTGTCTTGTTTACAACGGTAACGTCCGCGGCGTCTGTGATCTCCTGCTTGATATTGGGAAGCTCGATCATATCGCCGAGCTTGAATTTGTCGTAATCGGCGGCGTCCTTGAATGTAAGGGGAAGGATACCCGCGTTGATGAGGTTGCTCTTGTGGATCCTTGCGAAGCTCTTTACAAGCACAGCCTTTACACCGAGATACAGCGGAGCGAGAGCCGCGTGCTCACGCGATGAACCCTGTCCGTAGTTTTCTCCGCCTACGATAATGCTCTTGCCGAGAGCCTTTGCGCGCTCGGGGAATTCCTTGTCGCAGACCGTGAAGCAGTGCTGTGAGATTTTCGGGATATTTGAGCGCAGCGGAAGTATCTTCGCGCCTGCGGGCATAATGTGGTCGGTTGTAATGTTGTCGCCGACCTTGAGCGAGCAAGAAGCCTCGATAGAATCGGTGAGCGGGTTGGTCTCGGGATATTCCTTGATGTTGGGACCTCTGAGGATCTCAACGTTGTCCATCTCCTCAACGGGAGCGGGGTCGATGACCATATTGTCGTTGATGAGGAACTTCTCGGGAAGCTCGATCTCAGCAGCCTCGCCGAGGCATCTCGGGTCTGTAAACACGCCCTTTATAGCCGATACAGCGGCAGTCTCGGGAGATACAAGGTAGATCTGACCGTCGGCTGTGCCGCTTCTGCCCTCAAAGTTACGGTTGAAGGTTCTTAATGAGATGCCCTTGCTGTTGGGTGACTGACCCATACCGATGCAGGGACCGCAAGCGCTCTCCAGGATCCTCGCGCCTGCCGCGATGAGGTCGCCCAACGCGCCGTTGAGCGCGAGCATATTGAATACCTGCTTGCTTCCGGGAGCGATCGCGAGCGATACGTTGTCCGCGACCTTTTTGCCCTTTAATATGTAAGCGACTCTCATAAGGTCAAGGTAGCTGGAGTTTGTGCACGAGCCGATACATACCTGATCGACCTGCTGACCCTCAAGCTCCTTGATGGTCTTGATATTGTCGGGTGAGTGGGGGCAAGCCGCCAGAGGCTCAAGCGTTGAAAGATCGATGTCGATCACTTCGTCATAAACAGCGTCAGCGTCTGCCGAAAGCTCTCTGTAGTCTTCCTCTCTGCCCTGAGCCTTGAGGAACTCCCTTGTTGTCTCGTCAGAGGGGAATACAGATGTGGTCGCGCCGAGCTCTGCGCCCATATTTGTGATAGTAGCTCTCTCGGGAACGGTCAGGGTCTTTACGCCCTCGCCGCCGTACTCAACGATCTTGCCTACGCCGCCCTTGACGCTCATAACCTCGAGTACCTTAAGGATGATGTCCTTAGCCGATACCCACGGGCTGAGCTTGCCTGTAAGGTTGACCCTTACCATCTTGGGCATTGTGATGTAGTACGCGCCGCCGCCCATAGCAACAGCAACGTCAAGTCCGCCCGCGCCGATCGCCAGCATACCGATACCGCCGCCTGTGGGGGTATGGCTGTCAGAGCCGATCAAGGTCTTGCCGGGCTTGCCGAAGCGTTCAAGGTGAACCTGATGGCAGATACCGTTTCCGGGGCGTGAAAAATAAATACCGTGCTTTTTGCATACCGACTGAATAAATCTGTGGTCGTCGGCGTTCTCAAAGCCTGTCTGTAATGTGTTGTGGTCGATGTAAGCCACGCTCTTTTCGGTTTTAACGCGCGGAATACCCATAGCCTCATATTCTAGCGTCCTGAGTAAGCGTCTGGTCGATTTTAAGACCGATGTCGCTGCCGACCGTCATTTCGCCGCTTACAAGATGCTCTTTGATTATCTTTTGTGCGATAGTGTAGCCCATATATAATTACCTCCGTAAATTTTTTAACCGTTCGCCGTGCAAACATAAATGGCAAAAGGCAACTGTGTTAATTATATAACAATCCTTGGTTGTTGTAAAGCGTATTTTAGCACTAAAAGCATATAATATTGAATTTTTAGCGGTTTTTTTGCGGTTTTTAAAAGGTAATTAGGAAAAAGTTTCAAAAAATTTGATTATTGCGCGAAAAGGTGATGAAAAATATTGATTGAAATCTATGCTGTTGAGTGATATAATTAGAATGTATAATTATGATTAATTTGTATTGGAGTAATTTTATGGACGTAAGAGAAGATTTAAGAAATATCGCTATCATCGCGCACGTTGACCACGGCAAAACAACGCTGGTGGATCAGCTTTTGAAGGATTTGGAGCGAGAGAGAGGAATCACTATCCTCTCAAAGCCCACCGCCGTGCTCTACAACGGGATCAAGATAAATATCGTGGACACCCCCGGTCACGCCGATTTCGGCGGAGAGGTAGAGCGTATCCTTCAAATGGTGGACGGCGTAGTTTTGCTCGTCGACGCGTTCGAGGGCTGTATGCCCCAGACCCGCTTTGTGCTCAAAAAGGCGCTCGGCTTGGGCAAAAAGCCGCTTGTTGTGCTCAACAAGATCGACCGCCCCGGCGCGCGCCCCGAGGAAGTAGTGGACGAGGTTCTTGACCTCTTTATCGAGCTCGGAGCTGACGAGGATCAGCTCGAGTTCCCGGTCATCTACGCATCGGCACGCGACGGCTTCGCGAGCGAGGATTACAACGAACCCGGTACGGATATGAAGCCGCTATTTGACGCGATTGTCCGCGAGATACCCGCTCCGCAGGGCGAGCTTGACGGCGGACTCCAGATACTTATCTCAAATATCGACGCTGATAACTTTGTCGGCAGGATCGGCGTGGGCAGGGTCGAGCGCGGTCAGGTCAAAAACGGCCAGTCCGTGACCCTTTGCCATACCGACGGTACAACAAAGCAGGTCAAGATCGGCAAGCTCTATCAGTTTGAGGGGCTTAAAAGGATCGAGTGCGACGAGGCGAGATTAGGCGACCTCGTCTGCATCAGCGGCATCCAGGATATAAATATCGGCGAGACGCTCTGCTCTAACGATTGCGTAGAGCCGCTTCCGTTCGTAAAGATAGACGAGCCCACCGTTACGATGAACTTTATCGTAAACAATTCGCCGTTCGCCGGACGCGAGGGCAAATATGTCACCTCGAGAAACATCCGCGACAGGCTTTTTAAAGAGATAGAAACAAACATCGCGCTCAGGGTTGAGGAGACCGACAGCGCCGATACATTCAAGGTATCGGGCAGAGGCGAGCTCCACCTTTCCATATTAATAGAAACTATGCGCAGGCAGAATTTTGAGTTCCAGGTCTCGCGCCCCGAGGTAATCAAAAAGACTATCGACGGTAAAGTCCACGAGCCTATGGAGTACCTCATCGTTGAAGTCCCCGACAACTACGTCGGCGCGGTAATGGAAAAGCTCGGCTCGCGCAAGGGAGAGCTCATTAATATGGGCACGCGCGACGGCGGCGTGACCCATATCGAGTTCAGGATCCCTGCGCGCGGACTTATGGGCTACCGTCCCGAGTTCCTCACCGACACAAACGGCAATGGAATTATGAACCATGTCTTTGACGGCTACGAGCCGTGGAAGGGCGAGATAGTGACCCGCCACCAAGGCTCGCTTATCGCGTTTGAAACAGGCGAGACCGTTACCTACGGCTTATACGCTGCGCAGGAGCGCGGAAGGCTCTTTGTCGGCGCGGGCGTTCCCGTGTATGAGGGAATGATCGTCGGCGCAAGCCCCAAGGCGGAGGACATCACCGTAAACGTATGCAAAAAGAAGCATATCACAAACACAAGAGCTTCGGGTTCGGACGACGCGCTAAAGCTCACACCGCCCACTATAATGTCGCTCGAGCAGTGCCTCGAGTTCATCGCGGACGACGAGCTTGTTGAGGTCACTCCCGAAAATATCAGAATGAGAAAGCGTATACTGTCTAAGGAACAGCGTATGAAGCAGGCATTTCGCAAAAAATGAGTTATGTGATTCTTGATTTGGAATGGAACGGCGCTTACTGCAGATCCGCGCAGAAGTTTGTCAACGAGATCATCGAGTTCGGAGCGGTAAAGCTCGACGATGAGCTCAATGTTGTCGACACCTTTTCCTCGCTGATCGCCCCTAAGATCGGCAAAAAGCTTTCGGGCAAGGTAAAGGAGCTCACAAAGATCAATTTTGACGAGCTTGTTGACGACGGAGTTGACTTTTTTACCGCGGCGGACAGCTTTGCCGAGTTTCTCGGCGACAGCATCCTGATGACGTGGGGCACGTCCGACATCCACGCACTGATTGAAAACTACATATTCTACAAGGACGATTATCATATCCCGTTTTTGAAGAGCTACTGCGACTTGCAGGAATACTGCCAAAGGGCTCTCGACCGCTACGACGCCGCAAACCAAATGGGGCTCGGCGTTTGCGCTGAGCTTTTGGGGATAGAATTCTCAGAGGACGACCAGCACAGAGCAGAGGCGGACGCGCTGTTGAGCCGCGAATGTTTTGCAAAGCTATACGGCAAGTACCCGATAAGCAGCTGCCTGTTAAAGGCTGACTGCGAGGAGTTCTACAACAGGATGATGTTCAAGAACTACTTTATCACCGACCTCAACTTCCCGGGTATTGATAAAAACGACCTCAAATTCAACTGCGATCTCTGCGGAAAGCGCGCAAGGCGAGTAAAGCGCTGGAAGCTTCACAACAAAAACTTTACCTCGGATTTCTACTGTAAAAACTGCGACCATAAATTTACCGCGCGCGTATCATTTAAACGCAGATACGACGGCATCAAGGTCAACAGGCGCATAGTAGAAAAGAAGCCCGCGCAGAAAACTGATGAAAAAAACAATACCAAAAAAACAGATAAAACCCGGGCTTAGGCTCGGGTTTTAATGCGTTTGCTTGGATTTTTAATTAATTCCATAATAAAAACAAAAATATTTCAATCGTATTTCATACAGTTTTCACTTTGGGGAATTATTATTAGTACAACAAAGAAAACAACAGCCAAACGGCTGCATAGACGGAGGTAAGCACGATGAAAGATTTTGATAATGATTTTTATGACAACTATAAAAATGACTACGACGAAACCCCCACAGAGGAAACATCATTTGATGATGATTCCGAGTATGAGGATCTGTTCAGCTCATCCGAAGAAGTTCAGGAAGCCGAGAACAGTTACGAGAGCTCATACGAGTGGAACAGCGACTCAACGACACGGGGCTCGGGAGAATATCATTATTCATATATAAACGGCAACAACAGGAACGCCGCCCACAACCCCAACAAATACGAAGACGAATACAACGCCTACAGGGCAGCCCGCGGATCAAACGAGTACAACAGGGATGATTCAAATCCTTACTCATCAGACTATTACGGCGGATATTCCGAAGACAACAGCCGCAGAGCCGCAAGGCGCGCAAAAAAGGAAAGAAAGAAAAGAGAGCGCAAGCCCGCCTCACGCGGATTCATCGCCGCGGTGCTCGCGATAACGATAATCTGCTCGGCAACACTCGGATTCGGCGGCGGACTGTTAGCAAAGAATCTCAACACTACCAAATCCGGTAACGTTACGATAAACCAAGTCGGAGGCGGCGGAACCGAAGGCAAGAATACAAGCTCAACCAGCGCGTCAACGACTTCTGAAATCGTAAAAAAGACCGCGGACAGCGTTGTTGAGATCGAGACAGAGGGCGTTGTGAACGGCAACTTTGCCCAGCAGTATGTAACAAAGGGCGCGGGCTCCGGCGTGATCATCTCAGCTGACGGTTATATCATCACAAACCATCATGTAATTGACGGCGCAAATACTATCAAGGTCACACTCCGTGACGGTCAGACCTCATATGACGCTACACTGATCGGCAGCGACGCTGATAACGACATAGCGCTGCTCAAGATCAACGCGGACGGACTTACACCCGCGACCTTCGGCGACAGCTCTTCTCTCGCGGTAGGCGACTACGTTGTAGCTATCGGCAACCCGCTCGGAACACTCGGCGGAACCGTGACCGACGGCATTATCTCAGCGCTTGCACGTGAGGTAACTATCGAAAACAAGAATATGACTCTGCTCCAGACAAACGCGCAGATCAGCCCCGGCAACTCGGGCGGCGGTTTGTTCAACGCAAACGGCGAGCTCGTCGGTATCGTTAACGCCAAGGACAGCGCGACAGAGGTAGAGGGTATTGCCTTTGCTATCCCCATAAACAACGTGATCGATATAATCAAGGATCTGCAGAACTACGGTTATGTTACAGGTAAGATCGACCTCGGTATGGAGTTTGTAGATATAGATTCCGAAGACACCGCATTTTATTACGGCGTCAACAAGTTAGGCTGCTATGTGCTTTCCGTAACTCAAGGCTCTAACGCAGAAAAAGCCGGCTTTACCCGCGGCGACCTTATCACCGCAGTTAACGGCACGGAAGTTACGAGCACGGCGGATATAAGCAAGGCGCTCGAAAACAACAAGGTCGGAGACACCGTGACGATCACAGTATCGCGTTCCGGTCAGACAAAGGACATTGAACTTGAGCTTTCGGAATATGTACCCTCGGCAAAGCCCAACGAAAACAACACTCAGCCTCAGCAGCAACAGCCGCAGGATGATGGGTCTGATCTTTGGGACAGGATTTTTTGATAAGACAATAACGCCATTTTTGCTGTAAATTCTCCTTGAATACAGAGCCGCGAAATATCGCGGCTCTGTATATTTTAAATAATCTTATTGACATAACAATGCAATATGTTACAATAATAGTATAATAGATGGGGAGGGTAAAATATGGCAAAAGAAATTGTAAAATATGAAAAGAAAAGTTACCTTAAAAACTATATGTTTGACGGTATCATCCTCGCGGCCCTCGGCTTGATAATGCTTGTATGGCCTAACGAAGCGCTAAAGGTGCTCTGCTGTGTTTCGGGCGGGCTGCTCGCCGTAATGGGCTTTATCAGGTTAGCGCTCTTTTTAATGAGCTCCAAAGAGGACAGAACGGTTTCGGCACTGATAATCGCGATCCTCCAGCTCGCTGTGGGTATCGTGCTGATAATAGCGTCGGATTTCTTTGTCAAGTTATTCTTTATCGTAACGGGCTTGCTTTTGGCTTACGGAGCGATTTTGATGTTTGTCCGTATGATCCAGCTTCGCAGGGTCAAAGGACCGATGTTCTATTTTTCAATGTTTTTCGGGATAGCCTATCTGATATTTGCAGTGATCATCCTGATAAACCCTGTGCAGTTTGCGAACTTTACGACCCATATCCAAGGGGCGGCGCTGGTCATTGAGGGAATAGGTATGATCATCGTGCTCAGAAACCTAAAGCTGACCCTGACCGCGAGTGAAAATGTAATATAAAACCAATAAACAAAAATATGGGCGCCCGCTTATTTGCGGACGCCCGTTTTGTATGTCATTATTCATTGACCTTGTACTTTGAAAGCGAAAGAGCCGACGTTATTATTGCCAGAATACAAAAGATAAAATAGAAATAGCAAATCGGGTTTGCTCTGTCCGGACAATCTTTGATGCCGAGCATTGTTCTGACCAAACAGAACGAGTAGATCAGCGGATAAAGACTGCCCCCGAGTATACAAAACGCCGAGCCTTTAAAGCGAAGTACAGCGAGTACGATCCCCGTTATAATAGCAATGATAGAGCTGAGATAAACAAAAAGCAACAGTATTCCGCTCGCTTCAAAACCCCTGCTGCCCATATTATACGCAATAGAGATCAACGTCGCCTTTTCCTCAAAAACATTTCTTCCTGTTCTAGCGGTCAGCGGCAGCAGTGGGATCAGAACCACCAGAAGACCGCACGCGGCGTTTATAAGCATATAGATCCACGAGTTTTTGGTAATGTCACGGCTCCTTTTTACAAGCGGATTTCCCTGAGGGGGAACAGCGTTTTGAACAAAGCTTGCTCCGCACTTACAGCAAAACTGAGCGCCGTCGGCATTTTGAGTTCCGCATTTTTTACAAAACATAAAAATCCTCCTTGTTTTGATTTTTTTACAATACTATTATATAGTAAAATGTTGTTTTTGTAAAGCCGAATTGTGCCTTAATAAAGTTTTGTTTTCTATTTTGAGCCCTTGTAGCCCTTGCCGTATTCGGTCGCGTAGTAATCTACCCGCTCGGTGTTGTTAAAGATCGGGGGATATATGTTGTCCTTCGGGTCTATCCCCGCAAGTCTGCAAACCGCTTCGTGGCTGCGGACAGTAAGCTCCTTTTTCATCTCTTTTTTAGAAAGGCTTTTGTCGGCGAATATCGGCTCGCCTATGTTGAGGGTCAAACAGGCTATCTGCCTGAAAATATGCTTTCTTATCCAATTCGGCTCGCGGTATGATATTGCAAGCGGAAGTATCGGATTGTCAAAATCACAGGCGAGGTACGCCGCGCCGTGCTTGAACGGACGGATCGGGCGGTAGTATTCCCACATACTTCCCTCGGAATAAACGTGGAGCCATCCGCCGTCGTTGAGCATATTTTTCACGGTTTTAAGATACGCTTTTGTGCCCGATCTTTGGTCGGGAATAGGTATACCGCCGACAAGCCTCACGATTTTTCCGTTTTCTCCGCGGATGTTCGGCGCCCAAACCAAAAGATACGGCTTGCGCGGCTTGACCGCGTTCATAATCGCTATGTAATCCCACATATGTACGTGGTTGCAAACCGAGATAACGCCGTTGTTCAGTGTGTCACGGTGCTTTTTAAGGTTTTCTTTTCCTTTTATTTTCAGCCCCATCCGCACATAAGAGGCGGGGAAGACAACCGAGTACAGCAGCGCCCTGACGACCCCGCGCATAAAGCGAAAGCCCGCGCTTGTGTCGATATACGGATAATCGCCGTCAAAAACGGTCTTGTCGTCTTTTTTTATAATAATGTAATGCCCGTCCGTTTTTTGCGTGTACGGGTATTTTGTTGTTTTTGGGTCAAACATATCTAACCTCGTTTTTTTGAGATCCGCTTTAATAAAAGATTTACGCCGATAGAAACCGCAAAGGATAAGGCGATAACGATCAGGTAATTTAAAATATTATGCGTCGGCAGACCGATGTGTTTAAAAATCACCCTGATCATAACGTGAGAAAGATACAGCTCAAGCGAGATCTCGCCGAGCCGACTCAGCCCGCGGTTGAACAGCTTGCCGTCACACAGAGAGAGCACTCCCGCAGCGGCGATGATTATGATGAACGGATAAAAAACCATTTGGAGCCTGAGCTCAAACAACCCCCAAAGGAAGTTTGGCTCGGCTTTTGAGATCAGCGTAAAAACCGCGAACACTATACTCAGCGCGACCAAAAGATAAAACTCATATGTCAGCTTTTCTTTTTTATAAACCGTTTTGCCGAACCACGCGCCGATCAAAAATATAACGGTACGCCACAGTGCGATCTCGGTATTGCCGTAGAACTCCGGAGCCAAAAAGCTCAGCGCGATGTTGAAAACAATAACAGCAAAAGTCAAAACGGAGATCAATATATTGGATAAGGCTCTGCTATTGACATCTAAAAGCTTGAATATCAGCGGGAACACAAAGTACATTATCAAAATGAAGCTGATGTACCAGACAAGCTTTCTGCCCTCTGCCCAAAAGGACGCGGTGCTGAAATCAAACAAAAACCGCAAAACGCCGCTCTTCAGCACAACAAGGTCGAGCACGATCCACCCCAACCCGCCGATTATAAGGTACGTGGGCAAAATGCGTTTGAGCCGTCTTTTGTAAAAGCTCGGCACATTGCTGTTTTTAGCCATAGAGAAAAACAGCCCCATACCCGACAGGAACACAAAGATGTCCACGCCGACACTGCCGAAAACGATGTTGTAAACCTTCGAGGCGATGAAAAAAGGGGAGCCCTCACCGAAATCGGACACGTCCTCAAAAAAGTGGAATAATAAAATTGTAATGATAGAAAAACCGAAAAGTTCTTTTCTGTATTTTGTGATTGATAAAACTATTTTGTTCATTTTTTTACCGTGAATAATTTCATTGCTTTTTCAATAATCCTTCAAAAAAGCTTCAAATAATATAAATATAGTATTATTATACCAGTAATATTATCGTTTGTCTATCAATTGTTTTTTGTTTTTTCATCAAAAACTGCATAAAATATTAGTAATTATACAAAATTTTAAATTATCACCAAATTTACAAGTTATGTTTGTGAAATACTGTATATAATGTTTATTGAATTGCGTGACAAAATGGAGTATAATTATAATTGATAAACTGTATTACTATATCAAATTATAAAAATCAAAAAATAAATTGATTTATATTTTGTGTAAAAACGACATCGATTTATAAATTATTTAGAAATTTTGTTTATTAACTTAACCTGCCAAAGGGGGCAACAGTAATGAAATTGAAGTTTAAGAGAATAATATCACGAAAAACAGGAGTTAGGATCGCTTCAGTATTATTGGCGGTCGTGCTTATGTGCGACCTGTTCACTATCGTGGCAAACGCTATTTCATACTATACTGTCCGCATAAACTATTGCTATGCCGACGGTACCCCTGCGCACGATCCGTACATCGCTACATATAACACCGGAGAGGCGCTGAATTATGACGTAACAAACCCGAACGTCAGCGGCTTTGAGCCAATGGCGCTTTCCGATCCGAATAACGACCCTGCCGAGCTTCCGACAGGCGGCGTTTCTGCGGAAACTACTCATATCGAGTCGAACTCGCTCAACGGTGATATTACATACACCGTTTACTACATCGCGGGTCTGACCCACTACGCGGCGAGGTATTACCTGCAGAATATCTATGATGATCTGTATACTCTCGACCGCGACCGTACTGACGCAAACCAAAATCGTTTGGGCAAAACGGGAGCCACTCCCGACGATCTGGAGTCGGAAAAGATCCCGGGCTTTACAAGTCTTTTTCACGAGCCTGACGCGATCGCTGCCGACGGTTCTACCGTATTCCGCGTTTACTACGACCGCAACTACTATTCCATTAACTTTGACCTCGGAGAGGGCGGCTACGGAGTAGAGCCTGTTTACGCAAAGTACCAGACTGTTTACCGTGTTGATAATCCCACACGAATGGGTTACACCTTCCGCGGTTGGGCGCGTACAAGCGCGGATTCGTCCAAGGGCGAAGAGGGAGTAGACTGGTCCTATATCAAGCCGGACGCAGTCCCGGAAATAGATGAAAACGGACATCCCCATTACGCTGCCGAAGACTGTTACGCCGACGAAACGGAAGCACGTCAGCATCTTGTCCAGTTCCAGGATAGGAATGACCTGACCGTGCCTTATTATAACTCCAATTACAAGGCAATTTGGGATCCGGGCACCTCAAGTCTTTCCGTCATTTATTGGTTCGAGAACGCCGATAACGACGGCTATACACCTCTTTTGGCGAAGGATATTTATAAGGTAAAACAAGGCAATAGTATGGTCGACGTAGTAGCCGGAACGACCGTTACCCGCAATACGGTAGTCAGAAACTATGCTGAAAAAGCAAAGCAAGAAGGCGTTTACAACAGCTCGACGGGTTGTAAGAACAATATCAATATCACCGATTTTTTCAGCTTCAACCTCAACTATGCCGACCCCGATAACGCGAATAACGAGGATCCCGATCCCGATGCTCCCGGATACGATCCCGACGCCTTTGTCTATAAATACGACACAAGCGGCGTTCCAATCGACTTTAATGATATCAGTAAGGGCACCAGTGAAGAGCTTGCGGGCTGCGGTGATTTCTTTGAAATGAATACTGCCGAAAACACCTCTGACCCAAGGTATGTTACCGATACCTCGGTCACTGTCAGGGGCGACGGTACTACGCACTTTAACGTTTTCTTTAAGAGAAAGACCTTTACCCTAAAGTTCTATTATGCCCGTCAGGGGTACACAAACGGCGAGCTTGACCCAAACAAGATCAGCCTGACAAATTCTACCAAGCAATTTAACTATCAGGCAAACGATGCAAAATATCTGAGCTTAAACAATAAGAATGTGCTTGAAGCAGTAGCAGAGGGTTCATGGTCGCCGAATTGTGCTGAGAGTATGCCCACGGTCAAGGATGAATACAAGCAGCGTGTGACCGAGGGATACGACGATTTTACAGACAACAGAAATGGTTATTACCGATACTATTACTATCAGGTGCAAGCTAAATACAACGAACCGCTAAAGGATAAGTGGCTGATCGACGCGCTCAATTCGGTACACAGAAAAAATGCGGATGCAAAAGAAATGTGTATTCCCGGCAGTATCGCAGCTGATTATTATAACAAGTATTACCAAGATCGTGCATCGTCACCTAACTTTACAGTAAAGGGTATCTACGAGAAGCTCGGCAAGGGTATTATGTATATAGACAGTGCCCGCAACACGATGAAGCAGAATAATATTGACTATACGAAACTGCATTTTTTGATTTCATGGACCAATTCAGATTACACTAATGGCTGGAACAGCAGTATCGAAAATGTGTTACACTTTAGGTATGAGAATTACACCGAGCTGCTGCCCAGAGAGATCGAGATCCTCGAAAACAACGGAGAACAGGCTCTGCTCGCTGAGGGGAACTACACCAGTGTAAGAACATTCACGACCAAGGTCAAAGTAAACGGTAATTGGATCCCAAAAACAAAATGGTACGGCTTATCGACCGATCACATTTATGAAACCATAGACTCCGGCGATGCTTATAAAAGAAGTTATACAGAAGCCAAAAGGAATGGTAACGTTTATATAAACCAAACGCCGACGTCTATGACCGGTTTTGAGATCGAATACTATCGCACTCCGAAAGGTTATATTACTCTCGATACTGATAATACCGAAATCGACTGGTCTCAGGATACCCAGAATTACCGCCGTGCTATCATCAAGTTCTTCTACCGGCGCCTTTCATATACACTCAAATACCGTAACGGAAACCGTAAGGACGAGAGCCATACGCGCACGGTTATGTACGGCGCGCCTATCAACTCGGTATATCAGGTGTCAGAAAACGGACATAATGCAGGTGATTACCGCTACTACTGGCCTGATCCCGAATACTTTGATGAAAACCGCCGCGGCTTCTATACCTTTGACGGCTGGTACAACGACACGCGTTATGAGAATCCGTTTGACTTAGATACTCAAACAATGCCCGCCGACGACTACACGCTCTTTGCAAAGTGGTCGCCAAAGAATATCGACGTTATCTTCTATGATGACTATGATGATTTTTACATTGACCGCAAGGGCGAGCATCCCGAAAAGAGGGTAGTGCTCGGTCAGGATGAAGAAGAAAACAATATCACGGATATCAGTGTTGACTACGGCTCATATGTGCCGCTCAACAATATCCCTGTCAACAACGACAGCCCCGATAACCCCAGACCTAAGCTCACACCTATCGCAGAGGGCGCTTCCTTTGCCGGATGGTACTACATCCGCAACCGCGTTCCCGTTCGTTATGAGCCCGAGAATGTGCCTGTTACCGCGCTCAACGAGGAATCGGTAGGCGATAACGCCAAGCTGAGGCTCTTTGCCGAATGGGTAACAAAGGACGTTGCCAAGTACAAGGTAAGCTATGTCAAGGACAGCGACGGTACCGAGATTGCCGCGCCCACCACAGGCAGAGCCTATGTATGGAAGACAAAGACCTTTAACGCTAAGTCGGGCGATGAGCTTTACGATGAATACAAATGGACGCAAGAGGGTGAGGTTGAAGGTACAAACTGGTGGCCTACAACCAACTCATCGTCTATGGTTATCAAGGCAAACAATTCAGATGATGAATTCGCGCCTAATAACCTTGAATTCAGATATATTCAAAAAGACAAGGTATATTATAAGGTTCAGTATCTCGACGCCGCTACCCGAAAACCGCTGAATGTTGAGGGCGGGGATGTTATTAAGGACAGTACCCACGCGTCTGTTTCAGAGGACGCGAGGATCATCCCGGGATATATCGCGAGAACCGCGACACAGTCGATAGTCCTCACCGCTTCGAGCGAGTCAGACCCCGAGGCTCAGCAGGCGGAAGAGCTTGAGTATAATGTAATAACCTTCCTTTATGATGAAAATGAAAACGAATATATGTATGAGGTCGAGTACCTTACTCAGGATCTCGGAGCAAACACCTATTCTCTCTATACATCCGAAACGCTGACGGTACAAAAGACAGGCGACGGCGCTGTGAACTTAGCGGTAGCCGACCTGTACGATAATGAGATACCTCAGCATATCATTGACGCAGGCTTTACGCGCGTAACGGGCGGCACCAAATACACCGTTACCAATGCGGAAGGCGTAAGGGATCCAACGCTTAATCCCGTGGCGGACGACGGGACCGTGGAGATCACGGGTACGGATAAAAAGACGATAATGATTTACTTTAGCCGTAATTCTTACCGCTATCAGTATCAATACGTCGACCAAACCGCCGAGAAAGCGTATCTGAATAATCTTGAAAATGATCCCGAAAACACCGCGGGCTTGTGGAACGGTGTCCTTGCGACATTTGATGATCCGAGCTTTACCGGACAGGTTCAAGAAGTAATCACAATCAATCCGGACAGGGATTATACTCCTACCGATCCCGCGCTTCCTACTGATGATGCCTACACCCGCGTCACTGACGAAAACTGAGCGCGAGCTGAATTATCAGATGGTATGCGTCAACAACAATCCCGATACCGACTATTATCAGGACGGTACGCCGAAATTCGGAAGACTTAACGTTACGATGCAGACGGTACAGGATTATAACGGTATCCAAAACAACACGTTCTTTGATACCAACAATGAAGTCATAGACGATACCGATCCCAGCCATCCGGTATATCTGCATCTGCACAAATACACCTTCCTCGGCTGGTACACAACGCCTACATACGACGAGGCACATCCCGAGGCAAACCGTATTACAACAAACGCGACGCTGAGCAAGGAAGATTTGCCGACCGGCACCGAGCTGCCTGATAACAGAACCAAGTATTATGCGCTTGTCAAGCAGGATATGGTCAAGATGGACGTTATGTTCTACTATACCGATGACTATACCGTAGACGAGTTCAAGAATACAGCAGACAGTATACTGTCTCCCATAATTCAGCGGGCGGTCAATAATGAAGACAACGCGCAGGCGTCCGATGCTCAAAAGGTTCATCCTACAGGCGAGCGTGTAGGTAAAAATGTTACATTTACCGCGCCCAACGGTTATCAAAACCATACCGAGATCGCTTGGCACCGCAACGACGGTTATTCACTGAGTATGACCGATACCGACAACCGTGTTTATAAATATCAGTTTGCCGAGTGGTGGGAGATCGACAAGAGAAACAACAACGCGTTGATCAGACACGATAACTGGAACAGTGCCGACGGCTGGGATCCCGATCAGCTTTCGCAGCAGGTAGCAAGAAACAGAAATCAGTATTTGATCGCTGTTTACGCGCGGCGTGATGTTAATTCAATGCCTTACACCGTAAACTATAATTACACTGACCGTCAGGGTGTTGATCGCACCTATGTAGCAAAGGGAACGCTCACCGGCGACGAGCTTAAAGAGGGCACATCGACCTGTAAGATAACGAACGACGGCGATTACCGCCTGACAGATGAGTTCGTTATCGCTAAATCTCCCTTCGAGAGCAACTACGGACAGACCCTGCGCTGGAGCGATAAAAATGTTGAAAAGACGTCCGAAAAGGGCAATGGCACAACAACGCAGGATCGTATGGTCACAAACGTTACCGCCGTGCAGTCGAAAAAGACGGTTTTCGCTCATTACCGCCTTACCCCGAACGGTACATATGATACAGACAGCAATCCCGTTATCCGTACCTTCTACGGTGCTAACCGTGAATTGGATCCTCAGATGAATGTATTGCTTGCGCCGGAAACTTATGACGGCAAGGCGTTCAGTTACTGGGCTGTCCGCAAATCCAATTCCGACAGCGCTCCGATCGTAGCCAAGAGCTATAACAGGCACTTTGACCTCTGTATGATGGACAGCTACTTTTTAACTCCCGTTTATGAGGGCGCGGCAGTGGATCCGGGCGCTAACTCAGATCCCGGCGATACGGGCGACCCGGCTGATCCGCCCGCGGAAACCCAGCAGGAAGCCGACCCGACCATAACGCTGACTCATCTTGATTACACCCGTAACCGCTGGACAGACGATGAGGGCGAAGTCGCCGCAAGCGGCGCGACCGACCTGTTATATACCGATTTTGAGATTGCCTTTGAGGATAACAAAAATCAAATCTACAACACAGACGGCATCTATCAGGCAGGCGTAGTATTTGAGCGAATCGGAAAGATGGGCGCGAATACCGAGTTTGATCCCGATCTCGATTACGGATATCTTTCCGATGCCGAACCGCTTAAAGCCGCGATTTTGAACGGTGATTCAAGCTACACGACTACTAACAAAGTCGGATCATCCGCGACAAAGAACCGCAAGATCCAGCTCAGCCCGATCAATACCCAAAATATGACCAACCGCAACCGCATAGAGTTCGCTCAGTATTACAAAAACGCGTACACTCTCGCGGCTGACGGCGAAACAAAGAACTATAGCAATTCACAATACTTGCTCAAAGCGACAGCTTATCTAATCAAAGACGGCAAGGTTTATTTGAGTAATTCGGTATATGTTTGCCTTAAGGACATAGCCGCAAAGGATAATGCTACAGGCATCAACAATATCTGGGATACAACTCCCGCACCGACAACACCTGCCGGCGATTAAATCAAAGCACTACCCATGCATAAGGAAAGCGAGGGGTTATTTGAAGAAAAAAGAATATATTAGCCCAGAGTTTTTCGAGATACATTTTAAACTTCAGGACGTTATTTGCACCAGCATAGAGGATTTGAGTTCTCAGACCAACAGTGGCAGTGATTGGGACGATGATGGTGATGATGAGATTATTGGTGATTAAGATGAAGTATTTTAAAATTTCTCTCTGTATTCTCCTTTCCGCGCTTCTGATTTTCGGCTGTGCGGCGGTCGTCCACGCGTCGGACAGCTATCTGGCGCTGTACGGCTTCTCGTTCACTATCAACGATAACAGCGAGGCAACTATCCACGAATACGACGACAGATCGCCCGAGGTGAATATACCGAACACTCTCCTCGGCGCAAGGGTCGTTTGTATTGACGACTACGCGTTTTTCGGCGATACAAGTATGACATCGCTGAATTTAAGCGGAGCGTCCTATCTTAAAACGATCGGGGTCAACGCCTTTTACGGCTGCTCATCGATCAAGGAAGTCACCATTCCGTCCTCAGTCGAAATGTCCTACGGTTCGTTTAATAACTGCGGCGGACTCGAGACCCTCGTAATTGAGGACGGCATAACGGCTATCCCCGCGCAATGCTTCTACAACTGCGGATCGCTAAAAAAAATCAGCCTCCCGTCCTCTGTAACAGAGATAGGGGAGCTGGCGTTCGGTAATTGCCGTTCGCTTACAAGGCTCTTGATTCCGAACACCGTCCAAAGCATCAGTACAAATGCTTTCAGCGGCTGTGATGATTTGGTTATCTACTGCACAAAGGAAAGCTACGCGCTTAACTACGCGCAGGCTAACAACATCAGATATGTAATAATCGATTCCGATTATTACCTCGGTGACGCCAACTGCGACCGGATCGTGTCGATCGGCGACGTAACGGCTGTACAAAGAGAACTCGCGGATATCCCCGAGCCTATGTTCAACGAAAAGGCGGCGAATGTTGATGGCGGAGAGTTAGATGTCTCCGACGCCTACAAAATCCAGCGCTATGTCGCGGGATTTGACGATCAGCTTGGTATCGGTGATTTGATAAAGCCGAACCACGAAGAATACGAAACGGATTTAATTCCATAAAAGAATAAAAATCACAGCCCGCAGCGCTAACCGCCACGGGCTGTTTGTTGACATTTAGATAATATTATGATAAAATTATGATAAAATAAATGCGAGGTGGATTACTATGCTGAACATCAGACCCGTATCGGATTTAAGAAACAAATATCCCGAGATAGAAAAGCTTGTTATGGGCGGGGAAGAGGTATACCTGACCAAGAACGGTTACGGCTCAATGGTGGTGATGAGTATTGAGCAGTATTCAAAGCTGAAAGACGCACTTGAACTGAAGCTCGATGAAGCTGACTATCAGGCGGAGAATACTACAGAGCGGTTAAACCACGAAGATGTTTTCAAAAAACTGAGGAGCCGCGTCAATGGATAACGTCAAATATAAGCTAAGGTATTTGCCGCTTTTTTATGATGATATGGCTGAAGCAGTCGATTATATTTCAAACGAGTTACAAAACCAAACTGCCGCTCTAGAGCTTATCGATCAAACGGAGCAAGCTATACTCAAAAGATTAGACAATCTGCTGAGCTTTCAGCCGGTTTACTCAGCTAAGAAGCGTAAAAACCCGTACTACAGAATCAGCATCAATAATTTCTCTGTGTTTTATGTTGTTATTGATGATGTAATGGAAGTAAGAAGGTTTTTATACAGCAAAAGAGATATAGATTCAATTCTTGATTAAAACAACAGCCCGCAGCGCTAACCGCCGCGGGCTGAAATATTTTATAGATGAAATTTGGTTGAGTTAGTTGATATATCAAATTAATTACGCACTATCACCGCCACGCTCTCAATATGAGTCGAGGCAACGGAAATGATGTCACCTGCCCCTTATATGACCGAGAAGTAATATCTACCCCATTTGTGTGACCGAGAAAATATATCTACTCATTTTTGCGTACTCGGAGTAATATCCACCGGTACTATGTCATTATTATAGCAATTCGAAAAACATTTGTCTATAAAAAACAGGCGATCTGATTGACCGCCTGTTTCCAATAAGCAACATTATTCCTGCATAGTTATTACTGCAATTGACTAATTTTTCTTAATAACCTTGATCGCATTGTGTCAAACTGTAACTCTGGTAATGTTAGCGTGTGTCTTTTTAAACCTCGAATAAAATCAGGAAAGGCTCTATCGACAATATACACCGATGATTCCTTAATAAAGAAATTATAAATGTCACTATACTTAATAATTCTGTAGATTTTTTCTAATCCAAACGGTGTCAAATCAAGTTTTGAATAGTCTGGTGCAAAAATATAAAAATGTGTGCTCTTTCCACTCTTTTGGGATTCATTTTTGGCATATTCATAATAACTATTAAGTTGCGAATAATCTTTTCTGGCTATACCGTTGATTCCAGATTTAATCTTATTCTCAATAACGATGATGTCTTTATCGCTTTCAATCCAAATATCAATACGGTCTTGCTTGTTGGCAACCTTTTTTTCTCGAACCAAATCAAAAGAAATACTCATATTTGATATATTGAAAAGTTTTGGTTCTGCAGCAAATCTTTGAAAGGCAAGATGACTGTATTCAAAGAAATAACCTATCAGATTAGAAAAGACATTTTCGTCATCCTCTTTTCTGATAATCTCTAAAAACGAAGGTGCCTCGTTATGTACAGCGCCTTCTGGGATCAATTCTTTCGTATTATTATCGGCTTCCCATAACTCACTATTTTCTATGAGTTCCTTTAGCTGAAAATATGCGGTTTCATCATTCTCACAAGAGTAGTAAGACCTAACTCCTTGTGGAACGATAACCTTTTTCTTAGATTGCAGAAAGATCATATAATCATCAGTTGAAAAATTATTATCAATTGAAAGGATAATTCTTTTTAACGGGAGCTGAACACTCTTGGCCCGAAAAGTGACATGGCGTGAAAAAGTGTCCTTTTCGCCACGGTAGGTATTGCTACTAAAAATCTGATCAAGTGAAACCCCTGCATATCTGATTCGATTCATTTCTTCATTTGTAATTTGATATATGTTTTTAGCAAGTCCAACAACTTCAACAGTAGTGTGTTTTGAGATATGACGAACAAATAAGATGTATTCGATATCGTGGTTTTTTACTGGACCAGATGGAGTAATAAAAAGATTATTATTTCCGTCATCATCTTTAAATAGATTGATAACTTCATGCCCAATGTTATATCCTTCTTCCAAGTAACTACCTGAAAAAAGCTGATTGATTAGTATTTCTTTTGCCATTGTACACCTCTTAGTAATAATGATATGATGAAAAAATAATGCCAAATCAATTTAAATGTGATAGTATTTGTTGCATTAGTCCATTGTCATCATCACTACGCTCTCAATATGCGCGGTCCGCGGGAACATATCTACCGGTGTGACTTCCTTTGTTTTGTAGCCGAGCGAGTCGAAGTATTTTAGATCCCTCGCGAGCGTCGCGGGGTCGCAGGAGACGTAAACCACACGCTCCGGTTTCATCTTCACTATCGTTTTGACGAGCTCCTCGCCGCAGCCCTTGCGCGGCGGGTCAACTATCACAACGTCGGGGGAGAGTCCGCTTTCCTTTAGTTTTACCGCGGCGCTTGATGCGTCGGAGCAGATGAACTCAGCGTTTGTGATCCCGTTCTCCGCGGCGTTATTTTCAGCGTCACGTACCGCGTCCTCGATAATCTCAACGCCGACGAGCTTTTTGCAGTCCTTTGCCATTGTCAGCCCGATCGTGCCTGTGCCGCAGTAGAGGTCGAGCAAAACCTCGCTTCCCGTAAGCGCGGCATATTCTTTAGCTTTTTCGTACAGTTTTTCAGCCTGAGCGCGGTTGACCTGCCAGAACGAAAACGGCGAGATCTTAAATTTCAGTCCGCACAGCTCATCAGTGATGTAACCGTTGCCGTAAGCAGTGCGGTTTTTTGCGCCCAAAATAACATTGGTATTTTCTTTATTAGAATTAAAAACGACCGTTTTCAGGTTCGGGATCCTTTCCCTGAGCATCTTAACAAGCACGTCCTCGCCTTTTAGCCCGTTGCCGTTGATAACATAGCAGACCATCAGCTCGTTCGTGACCTCGCCTATACGGATATAAAGGTGCCTGAGCCTGCCCTTGCCGGTCTTTTCATCATAAACCGAGGCGTCGGTTTGCTCAACAAAATCCCTTGTAACCTCAATGACCTCGCTGAATATCTTGGGTTGTAGGGAGCAGTCCGCGCAGTCGATTATCCTGTGGCTGCGGAACGCATAAAAGCCGATCAGCAAATTATTTTCCTTATCCCTGCCGACGGGGAACTGCGCCTTGTTGCGGTAGCGGTCGGTTTTGCCGCAGACGATCAACGGTTTTATTTCCGTATCTATCCCGCCGATGCGCTCCACCGCGTCAACTACCTTTTGACGCTTGATCCCGCACTCCTCGGCGTAGTCGATGTGCCTCCACACGCAGCCGCCGCACTGCCTGAAGCAATCGCAGTCGGGCTCTATACGCGCCTTTGACGGCTCCAAAATATCCTCGATCTTACCGAACGCATATGTCTTTTTTACTTTTAAAATTTTGACTTTGAGCCTGTCGCCGACCGCGGAAAGCGGAACAAAAACCGCAAGCCCCTCGGCTGTTTTGCCTACTCCGCTGCCCTCGGCGGTCGCGGAGGTAATACTCAGCTCAATAATATCGTTTTTCTTCAGCATAAAATCCCTGCAAACATATTAATTGATAGATTTATTGTAGCATTTTTGCGCTTATTTGGCAACAATTTAAGAAAAATGTAATTAGGTATTTATTTTTTTTGAAAAATGGCTTATAATGTAAATTAAACAAAACATATTGAACGGAGAATAAATATGGATTACGATAAATTACTAAACGAGATAAAACGAATTCACTTTATCGGCATCGGCGGCAGCGGAATGTGCCCGATCGCTGAGATTTTGATGAGTGAGGGTTTTAAAATTTCCGGCTCGGATATGAACGAGGGCGAGACCCTCGACAAAATGAAGGGCTACGGTATACCCGTATATATGGGTCACGCGGCTGAAAATATCAAGGGCGCGGAGCTTGTTGTATATTCCGCGGCGGTCAAGCCCGAAAACCCCGAGCGCAAGGCGGCTGACGAGCAGGGGATACCCTGCATCGAGCGCAGTGTTATGCTCGGAGTGGTTTGCAGAAGATACAAGCGTTCTATCGCGGTTTCGGGAACCCACGGCAAGACCTCGACCACAGCTATGCTTTCTCAGATCCTTATCGGCAGCGGCTTTGATCCCTCGGCGATAATCGGCGGCAAGCTCCCGTTTATCGGCGGCAACAGTTATGTCGGACAGAGCGACATCATTGTCTGCGAGGCGTGTGAGTATGTCGATACGTTTTTGGAGCTCAATCCGTTCATCTCGATCATCCTCAATATCGACGCCGACCACCTCGACTATTTCAAAAATCTCGACAACATCAAAAAGTCGTTCAATAAATTCGCAAAGCAGACCACAGGACTGCTCGTCATCAACGGCGACGATCAAAACACACTCGACGCGGTAGCCGATGTCGAGCTCGAAAAAATCACCTTCGGCTTTGGCGAGAACTGCGATTACCGCGCGGTCAATGTTAGCGCGGACAAGGGCGTTCACGAGCAGTATGACCTGCTTTATAAGGGCGAAAAAATCACGAGCGTAAAGCTTATCGTTCCCGGCAAGCACAACATTTATAACTCATTGGCGGCAGCCGCAACGGCTCATTACCTCGGCGCGACTCCCAACGAGATCTCCGATAATCTGCACAAGTTCGGCGGCGTCCACAGACGCTTTGAGATTTTGGGAACTCCCTGCGGTATCACCGTAGCGGACGACTTCGCACATCATCCCACAGAGCTCACGGTTACGCTCAACGCCGCGATGCAGATGGGCTTCAACAAGGTCTGGGCGGTGTTCCAGCCGCACACCTTCTCGCGCACCGCGATGCTCCTTGACGACTTTGCCGAGGCGCTCAAGATCCCCGATGTCGCGATTGTGTCCGAGATCCTCCCCGTAAGAGAGACCAATACATACAACATCTACGCGACTGATCTGACGGCGAAGATCCCCGGCAGCGTGTACCGCAAGACCTTTGAGGAGATAACCGACTACGTCTGCAAGCACGCCAAGGAGGGCGATCTTATCCTCACAATGGGCGGCGGCAATGTCTATATGTGCGCGAATATGATAAACAAACAGCTCAAATATATGGAAGAGAATAATTGATAAATTTGTAGGGGCGGTCATTGACCGCCCGCGGATAACAGCAAACGTTGTGTAAATCCCGCGGGCGAGCAATGCTCGCCCCTACTTTTTGGTTTAGTTTTTAACGATCCTTTTCGTTCTCCATTTTCCGCTTTTCCAGCGCCAAATCATCAGCACACCGCGTATTACTTCATCCGCGGCGAGGGCGATCCAGAGTCCGTAAATCCCCATTTCGAAAACTACCGCCAAGATATACGACCCGAGCACGCTTAACAGCCAGTTAGAGAATATCGCGCAGAAGGTAGGGAAGTACACGTCGCCCGAGCCGCGCAGACAGGCGATGAGCACAAGGTTGGTCGTCCTGCCGAACTCGAGCGCGACATTGATAAGCAGTATGTTCGCGCCCATAGCTATCACAGCTTCATCTGCGGTGTATATCCCGATAAGCTGATACCTGAACACCACGCCGACAACGCAGATCGCCGCGGCTATCCCCAGCGCCCACAGGTGCGACTTATACCCTTGACGGTACGCTTCGTCCGTCTTTTTCGCGCCGACAAGATGCCCGATAAGTATCTGTGACGCCTGCGCGATCGCGACTGCAAAAAGATAAAAGAACATCGTGATATTCTGAACATAAGTCTTTGTGATAAGCTCCGCCTCACTCAAAAAGTTGAGCACCAGCGAGGTGATGACGAGCTGCGAGAGGTTGTACAAAAACGTCTCCAGCGCGGACGGCACGCCGATTTTAACAATATCAACCAGATCACCCTTCGGAAACGGCTTTAACAGCCTGAAAATCGAGGGCTTTTCTATTTTTGTGAACAGTATTATCCCAAGCACTACCGCGCCCGCGATGCGGCTGAAGGTCGTCGCGACAGCCACTCCCGTAACGCCGAGCTTCGGCACGCCCAAAAGCCCGAGCACAAAAATTATATCGAGTCCCGTGTTGACAACGTTCATACCCACGGTGACGTACATCGTGATTTTTGTCAGCCCGTGATTGCGGATGATGACCGACATATTGCTCAGCACCGCCTGCAAAAAGATGAAGCCGCCGACGATAGAAAGGTATTGGCTCGACAATTCAAGCAAATTGCCCTTTGCTCCGATAAAGCCGAGTATCTGCCGGTTGAACAGCACGAGCACAAGGCTGATGACGATGCCGAGTATCAGGCTGATAGTCAGAGAGAGCGCGGCGATCCGTGAGGCGTTTTTGCGCTTTTCCGCGCCCAGGTACTGCGAGATAAGCACGGCGCTCGCGCCCGAGATAACGGTAAAAACGATCGTGACGATAGAAACCGCCTGATTAGCCGTATTCACAGCCGATGCCGCCAGGTCGTCATACTTGCTCAGTACGAATACATCGACAAAGCCGAGCAGCATAAACAGCGCGGTCTCGATAAAAATCGGCCACGTAAGACTAAACAGTTTCAATTGCTTCACAAAATCACCTTCTTTACCCCGTACACCTGTATTATACATTCCTTTTTTTCTAAAATCAACCGTCATTTTTACTTGACTGTACCCCTGTTCAGGTTATATAATATATTTGTATAAATATATCTTGGAAGAAGTGAAAACGTGAAATATCATAAGCTCGTAGAAAATGCCGAAAAGCCCGACGGCTTTTGGGGAAAACTGATGATACGTTCAATGAACAAAGGCCATTCGGAGCTTACCGACTGGGCGCTTTGTCATGTTAATATAAAGTCGGGTGATCATGTGCTCGACGTCGGCTGCGGCGGCGGAAGAACTGTAAGCAAGCTCTGTGAAATGGTCGGCAACGGCAAGGTTTACGGAATAGATTACTCCGACCTCTGCATAAAAAAGGCGGAAAAGTTAAATCATAAAAGCGTGCTCTGCGGCAAGGTCAAGCTTCAAAAAGCGCCTGTTTCCGCGCTGCCGTTTGACTCGGATAAATTCGACCTTGTCACCGCGGTCGAGACCTACTATTTTTGGCCCGATAAGCTCAATGATTTAAGAGAGATCTGGAGGGTTTTAAAGCCCGGCGGAAAAATTATGCTTGTTTTTGAGATGCTAAAGGACAAAAACGATCCCGAAAAGTGGAGCAAGGTAGAAGAGCGGCTGAATATCGAGTCGGTATCGAGAGAAGATATTGACGGGATGCTCGAACGCGCGGGTTACCTCAACATCCGCACATTTGTAAAAAGCGGCACAACGTGGCTTTGCGCGGTTGCCGAAAAGGAGTAAAAAATGAAGGCGTTAATAACAGGAGCAAGCTCGGGGATAGGCAGAGAATTCGCGCTCTATCTCGCCGAGCTCGGCTATGACCTTATCATCTGCGCGCGCAGTACCGACAAGCTCAACGCGCTTAAAAACGAGATGAAAAACGTCAGCGTGCGCGTTATAACTATCGACCTCTCGCACGAGGTCGACGCGATCGACCTCTACGAGCACCTAAAGGAAGAGGATATCGACGTGCTCATCAATAACGCGGGCTTCGGCGCGTTCGGCAAGTTTCTCGATGTTCCGCTTGAGCGCGAGATCGAGCTCATCCACACCAACGTAAGCTCGCTCCATATCCTGACAAAATGCTTCTTAAAGGATATGAACGAAAAGGGAAGAGGGCTTATCCTCAACGTCGGCTCAATGGCGGGTTTTTCCGCGGGACCTAAGCTATCGAGCTACTATGCCTCAAAAAACTATGTCGTGAGGTTGACTCAGGCGATTCACGAGGAATTAAGGCGCGACGGCAGCAAGGTGCAGATTTCCGTGCTCTGTCCGGGTCCTGTAGACACAAATTTCAACAACGTAGCTAACGTAAAGTTCTCTGCAAAGGGTTTAAATCCGCGCGATGTGGCAAGGTACGCCTTTGACAAAGCCCGTCAGGGCAAGGTCATAATCATACCGGGCTTTGCGATGAAAGCGGTCAAGTTTTTCGAGCGCTTTTTGCCGGAGAATACCTTAACTAAAGTATCGTATAATGTACAGTCAAAAAAAGACGGTAATTGATAATGATAAAAAAGATCAAGCGTTTAGTGGATTTCTTTTCGCCGTTTATTAAAAAGCTAAACGACGACAATATTTTTGCGATTTCGGGACAGTCAGCTTTCTTTTTGATGCTGGCTTTGGTTCCGTTCGCCATGTTTGTGGTATCCATATTGCAAAACCTGCATATACCCGTGAGCGAGCTTGACAAAATTTTCAGATTAGTATTTAATGAAGAGTTTTCATCAAATATATCAAACTACCTCAGTAATGTTGACGCGGGCTCGGTCAGCGTATCCTTGATCACGGTGATAGTAACTCTGTGGTCGGCAGCAAAGGGTATCCACGCGATAACGAACGGGCTTAACCGCATCCACCATACATACGAAAACAGGAACTGGTTTTTTATCCGTTTCAGGGCGATGCTCTACACGATCGCGTTCGTTTTTATTCTGTTTGTAACGGCGCTTTTGATCGTGCTCGGTTCTTCTATAAAAAATGCCCTGGCAGAAACAGCTCCGCATATCCCCGTGATCCTCTCGTTAGTTTACGATTTCAGATTTGTTTTGATGTTTATCTATTTGGTTTTACTGTTTATGTTTATTTACCGCAACATCCCGAACCTCACGCACGAGACCAGGAAGGGATACGGATTTATATATCAGGCTCCGGGCGCATTGCTTTGCGCGCTTGCGTGGATACTTCTTTCGTTCGGTATTTCTATCTATGTCGGCGACTTTAACGGTTTTTCGATCTACGGCGGACTTGCAAAGGTCGCGGTAATGATGGTATGGCTTTATTTCTGTATCGTCTGCCTTATGTTCGGCGCGGAGATAAACTGTTTTTACCATTTGCAGATAAGATATTTTATAGACAACAAAATTCTCAGAAAGAATAAAAGGAAGAAAAGACGTTAGGTGATAATATGATAAAAACCTTAGCGGTACATATCAAGGGTTACATAAAAGAGTCTGTTATGACCCCGCTGTTTATGATCCTTGAAGTTATTATGGAAACGATCATCCCCATGCTTATGGCTACCATGATCGATGACGGTGTGTCAAAGGGAAATATGGAACACGTTGTCACGACAGGTCTGCTCATGGGGCTTTGCGCGCTTGTGGCACTTTTTGCGGGATATATGGGCGGAGTCTACGGCGCAAAAGCCTCGGCGGGCTTTGCCAAAAACCTCAGAGAAGCTATGTTTATCAACATCCAGAGCTTTTCCTTTGCCAATATCGACAAGTACTCCACCGCGGGGCTTGTAACGCGAATGACGACCGACGTGACCAACCTGCAAAATTCGTACCAGATGATACTGCGCATCTGCTTCCGCGCGCCGGTCAACCTTATCGCGGCAATGACAATGACGCTTATCATCAACGCCAAGTTAGCCACGGTCTATCTTGTGGCGATAGCGTTTTTGGCGGGCGTGCTCATATTTATAATCAGCAAGACCTACAATCTGTTTACCCGTGTTTTCGAGCGTTACGATGACCTCAACGCCGGCGTGCAGGAAAACGTTTCATCTATCCGCGTGGTAAAGGCTTTTGTCCGCGAGGATCACGAGGTCAAAAAATTCGACAAAGCGGCATACAACCTATACAAGCTTTTTGTCAAGGCGGAAAATTACATCGTTTCCGTATCTCCACTGATGATGCTTACAATCTACGGCTCGATGATCGCGATCAGCTGGTTTGGCGCGAATATGATAGTCGGCGGCGAGCTGACAACCGGCGAGCTGACAAGTATGCTCACCTTCTGTATGCAGATATTGATGAGCCTTATGATGCTCGCGCTGATATTCGTTATGCTTACGATGAGTTTGGCGAGCGCGAAGCGTATCTCGGGCGTGCTCAATGAAAAGTCAACGCTCACAAATCCCGAGGATCCCGACTACAATGTGCCCGACGGCAGCATTGATTTTGAAGACGTATTTTTCAGCTACAGCGAAAAAAGCGAAAAGCCCGTGCTCAATAATATAAACCTGAACATCAAATCCGGCGAAACAATCGGAATCATCGGCGGTACCGGCAGCTCCAAAACCAGCCTTATCAACCTCATCGGCAGGCTGTACGATGTAAACTCGGGCTGCGTCAAGGTCGGCGGCAAGGACGTCCGCACCTACGACCTCAAAACACTGCGTGACGAGGTATCGGTCGTGCTGCAAAAGAACGTCCTTTTCAGCGGCACTATCCTCGACAACCTCCGCTGGGGCAACGAAAACGCCACCGAGGAGGAGTGTGTTGCGGCGTGCAAATTAGCCTGCGCGGACGATTTTATACAGAGCTTCCCCGATAAATACAACACCAAGATCGAGCAGGGAGGTACGAATGTCTCGGGCGGTCAAAAGCAAAGACTTTGCATCGCCAGAGCGCTGCTCAAAAAGCCTCAGATACTTATTCTTGACGACTCCACCAGCGCGGTAGACACCGCCACCGACGCCAAGATACGCAAGGCGTTCAACGAAGAGATCCCCGACACCACAAAGCTGATTATCTCTCAGCGTGTGTCGAGCGTAGAAAATGCCGACAGGATAGTTGTTATGAACAACGGCGAGATCGACGCTATCGGCACGCACGATCAGCTTATGGAATCCTGTGATATTTACAAAGAAACCTATATTGCCCAGACTGTAGGCAACGGCGATTTTGACAAGAAAGGGGAGATGTGATATGCCGGCTGCTCCTCACGGAAAAAGAAACAGAAGTATGCAGCCCAGACCCAAGGTCAAAGACCCCAAAAAGACCTTTATGCGGCTGCTCGGAATTATCCTGAAAAAATACAAAGTTCAGGTCATTATCGTGTTCGTCTGTATCTTAGTCAGCGTTTTGGCTAACGTTCAGGGAACTATGTTTATCCAGAGCCTTATCGACGTCTACATCGTCCCGCTTGTTGAGACTGTCAAGAACGGCGGCGAGGCAAACTTTACCGCTTTGCTTTTAGCGATCACAAAGGTAGCCTGCTTCTACCTTATCGGCGCGGCGGCGACCTTTGCGTATTCAAAGATCATGGTTTACGTCACCCAGGGCACGATGAGAGATCTGCGCTGCCGGATCTTTGAGCATATGGAAAGCCTGCCGATAAAGTACTTTGACACCCACAAGCACGGCGATATTATGAGCGTCTACACCAACGACGTCGACACGCTCAGGCAGATGATAAGCCAGAGTATGCCTCAACTTTTCTCGAGTATGATAACGATCGTCTCGGTACTTGTCTGTATGATAATACTCAGCATCCCGCTCACTCTCGTAACTCTTGCGATGGTACTCGTTATGATGCTCACAACAAAGAAAATCGCCTCAAAAAGCGGAGATTTCTTCATCGCTCAGCAAAAGGATCTCGGTACCGAAAACGGCTACATCGAGGAAATGATGAAGGGTCAAAAGGTCGTAAAGATTTTCAACCACGAGGAAAAGAGTATTGAGGAGTTCAAAGAGCTCAACGACAAGCTTTTCAACAGCTCCTACAATGCCAATAAATTCGCGAATATCTTAATGCCCGTCAACGCTCAGCTCGGCAACCTCAGCTATGTGCTCTGCGCTATTGCCGGATGCGCGCTGTTTGTGATCAGCGGCGGAGCGTGGATAACGCTCGGAAGTATCGTAAGCTTCCTGTCGTTCAACAGAAGCTTCATTATGCCGATCAACCAGCTCAGCCAGCAGATAAACAGCGTCGTAATGGCGCTCGCGGGCGCTGAGAGGATCTTTGAGCTGCTCGATGAGGAGAGCGAAAAGGACGACGGCTACGTCACCCTTGTCAACGCCGAGATAAAGGACGGCAAGCTATGCGAGACCGAAAAGCGCACCGGAGTCTGGGCGTGGAAGCACGTCCATCAGGCAACGGGCGAGGTCGAGTACAAGCCGCAGGAGGGCGCGCTCGTTATGGACGACGTCGACTTCGGCTATACCGACGACAAGCTCGTTCTTCACGACATCGACCTTTACGCAAAGCCCGGTCAGAAGATCGCGTTTGTCGGTTCAACGGGCGCGGGCAAGACCACGATAACCAATTTGATAAACCGTTTTTACGATATTCAGGACGGCAAGATACGTTACGACGGAATCAATATCAATAAAATCAAAAAGGCAGATCTCCGCCGCTCGCTCGGCATCGTTTTGCAGGAGACTAATCTGTTCAGCGATACGATCATGGAGAACATCCGCTACGGCAGGCTCGACGCCACGGACGAGGAAGTTATCGCCGCGGCAAAGCTCGCCAACGCCGACAGCTTTATCCGCCAGCTCCCCAACGGTTATCAGACCGTTATCAAATCGGACGGCGGCAGTCTCAGCCAAGGACAGCGCCAGATGCTCGCCATAGCCAGAGCCGCGGTAGCCGACCCGCCCGCGCTTATTCTTGACGAGGCGACAAGCTCGATCGACACCCGTACCGAGAAGATGGTTCAGGAGAGTATGGATAAGCTGATGAAGGGCAGGACGACCTTCGTTATTGCCCACAGGCTTTCAACCGTCAAAAACTCCGACTGCATTATGGTTATGGAGCAGGGCAGGATCATCGAGCGCGGCACTCACGACCAACTGCTCGAGCAAAAGGGCAAATACTATCAGCTCTATACAGGCAAGGCATCTTGATCGCGGTGACGATATCAAAATTCGAGAAGATAACTCGGCGGTTAGCATAGCGCGGACGCCTGACAATAAACAACAGATAAAAAACGAGAGGATGACAGAAATGAAGCTCAAAAGAATACTCGCGTCAATAGCGTTTATCCTTACGATTGTCCTCACTCTGTCATCCTGCGATTTTTCTGTTCATTCCGACATCCCGAAAAGCTATGACCAAAACGGCGGCAAGCTTGTCGCGCATTATCTTGACGTGGGGCAGGGGGATTCGATTTTCATCGAGCTGCCTAACGACCAAACAATGCTCATAGATTCGGGTGAAAACTACCACGGCGCGGCGATAGTAGATTATATCAAGGATTGCGGACATACAAAAATCGACTACCTCGTCGGCACGCATCCTCATTCCGACCACGTCGGCTCAATGGCGTATATAATCAGGAATTTTGACATCGGCTCGGTCTATCTGCCCGACGCGAGCACCAACACCTATACATACGAAAAAATGCTCGAGGCGATAAAAAAGAAGGGTCTAAAGGTCACCACAGCCAAAACAGGCGTGAATATCCTGAGCGACAGCGATGAAAGCCTCGATATAAATATCTTGGCGCCGTCGACGACCAAGAACGTCAAGAACCTAAACAACACCTCGGTGGTTTTGAAAATCAAGTACGCCGACACGAGCTTTTTGTTCACGGGCGACGCCGAAAAATCAGAGCTAAAAACCCTGAACGGCGATTTGTCCGCCGATGTTCTGAAGGTCGGCCACCACGGCAGCGACACCTCGACTCCGCAGACCTTGGTAGATGCCGTTAAGCCGAAGATCGCGGTCATCTCTGTCGGCAAAGATAACGATTACGGCCACCCGAGCGCAAAAACGCTCAAAAGGCTCGAAAACGCCGGCTGTGAGATATACCGAACCGATCAGCAGCAGACGGTCGCCGTCACATCGGACGGCAAAAACATCGAAGTAGAAACAGGCTTCAGAACAATAGAAAGAGATCAAAAATGAAAAGATTTACGGTAGACAGGATCGAAAACGGCAAGGCGGTGCTCGAGTGCGAAAACGGCGAGTTCGTGACCCTCGACACAAAATCGCTCCCGAAAAACATCAAGGACGGCGATGTCCTGAACTTTGAAAACGGAAGCTGCTTTTTCAACGCAGAAGAAACCGCCCGCCGAAGCAAAAAAATAAAAAAACTGATGCAGGAATTGTTTGTTGATGAATGATCCTGAGGGCGAAAAAATTCTTTGTAATTCTATTGACAATTAACTCTTACTGTGATATAATATCGACTGTTGAGCAAAAAGCTCATTATAATCGCGAGTGTGCTGGAATAGGCAGACAGGCACGTTTGAGGGGCGTGTGTCTTTGACGTACGGGTTCAAGTCCCGTCACTCGCACCAA
>CADBXH010000025.1 GCA_902798605.1 uncultured Ruminococcus sp.
TGCGGATACCAATCGTTTTTTTACCATAATATACCTCCGTTATTTATCAGCTTGAACGTTGCACAGCTTATGATAGTCCGACGCTGTCATTATCCATTTATCCGCCAATGTGGGCAGCGGATGTCCCCAGTTCTCGGGCACGGAACGGGCTATGCGTTTAAAGCCTTGCTTTTTAAGGCTCCCCTCTGACGCCTTGTTGTCGGGCATCGCGCTTGTCGTAAGGAGCTTTATGCCGATCTCATTAAAAATATAATCAATGATCAAATCGAGCGTTTCGGGCGCAATACCCTTGCCGTGGTATTGAGGCAGCAACCTTTGTCCGAGGCTTATCTTGCGCACCGCCGCGCGGTAGCCGTAAAGCTCCACCAGTCCGCAGAAAGAATCACCTGTGAAAACACCGAGGATAAGTGATTTTTCAAGGCACTCATCATACAAACGGTTTATCACTTCGTGAGCGTCGTCGTACTTTTTCTCAAACAAAAAAGTCGGCAGATAGCGGTATACTTCTTCACAGCTTGTCAACTCGCTCAGACCGTCCGCGTCATCCAAGGTCAGCGGTCTTAGCGTTACACTCTCCCCTTTTAGTACGGGGAGCTCCGGGAATAGTTTTTTGATCATCTTGGCATTGGCCTCCGATAAATTTTTCTTTTTATATTCTATCATAACACTGCCGCAAAATCAATATTCACAGTTTTTTTATTATTATTGACACATAAATATGCTAAGCAAAAGAAAATGACTGCCGCAGGCGATGACTCCAAAACATAAGGAACGGAAGTAAAACAGGATAACGCATAATTAATATAACAGAAAAAACATCAAAGCCTCCCCAAACGCTTGGCGTATCAGGGAGGCTTGATTATTGTATACAATTATTTCTTTTTAGTCAGCTTTCTTACGCTGTAGATAGCAAGCGCGATAGCGAATACGATTCCGATGATTGAGATCAGCGGCATATTGTTTTCAGTCTTTGGCGCTATATCATAACCCGCAAGGATACACGAGCCGATAAACAGTACGCAGGCGATCATAGAGAGCACAACGTACTTGACATAAATGCCGATTTTCTCGAGCGGCTCGTCAATACCCGTGAGCTCCATATTCATCTTCATCTTGCCCTTGGCGACTGCCGAAAGCGCGTCCGCGGTCAGTCCGGGGATCTTCGCGGCCTTTTTGCCGGTGTTGAGGATGTCCTTGCCCGCGTCAAGAAGAGTCTGTTTGATGTCAAAGTTCTTCTTTGTGCGCTCGATCATCTTGTCGGATAAGAGCTTAAACAGATCGAGATCGGGGCAAAGCTGCTCAATAACGCCTTCGATAGCGAGTATAGCTCTGCCGAGCATTGTAAACTGACCGGGCAGTGTGATATGGTGCTTTGACGCAAGGTCAGTTATCTCATCGAACAGATCGGATATATCTATGTCGCTTATGCCTTTGGTGCCGGAATACTTTGAAAGGAAGAACTCCGCGTCCTCGACCAGCTTGTCGCGGTTGGTCTTTGAGGATGTAGCTCCCATTGAGGTGATACCGTTGACCAATTCCTCCGCCTCGCAGCTGAGCAAAGAAAGAACCAGCTCCTGGATAGTGTCGATATCCTTGTCGGTCACGTGACCGATCATACCGAAGTCGATCCAGTAGGGCTTACCGCCGGATATCATAATATTACCCTGGTGCGGGTCGGCGTGGAATGAACCGACGTCAAACACCTGATGAACAAAGTTTTCGGCAACAGCCTGACCGATAGCCATCGGGTCATAACCGTCCTCGATGATCCTGTCCTTATGTGAAACGGTGTAGCCGTCGACAAAATCCATTGTCATAATGCGTTCGGTCGTCAGATCGTCATAAACCGACGGACAAGTGATCTTCTCCTCGTCCTCAATGCAGTTTTCCTTGAAGAACTTGGTGTTGTTTGCCTCAATGCGGCAGTCAAGCTCCTCTTCCGTAACCTTTTCGAGCTCTTCGATTACCGATACAAGGTCGATAGTCTGGCCGTCTTCATCATCTACAACGACATTTACAAGTCCTGCGAGCTTTTTGAGCAGCACATAGTCCTTGCGCATCATATCCGCGATCAGCGGACGCTGAACCTTGGTTACAACGGGCGTTCCGTCCTTTAGCACGGCGTAATGCACCTGACCCATCGAAGCCGAACCGAGCGGCTCGTCCTTAAACTCGCTGTAAATCTCGTCTATCTTCTTGCCTGTCTCCTCCTCGATGACCGCTTTTGCGACCTCGGGATCGAGCGGCTTAACATTCTGTCTGAGTTTTTCAAGCTCCTTGCAGTAAGCCTCGGGAAGCAAATCTACACGGCTTGACATTATCTGACCGATCTTTACGTAAGTCGGGCCCAGATCCTCAAGCGTTGTGCGAAGCTCAACGGGAGTAAAACCGTTTGCGTAATAGTTATGAGCGGCAAAAATGCTGAGCATCTCGGCGCCGCGGGTTTTGTCACGCTTGTGATAATCCGCGATCTCTTTTTTGAGAAGCTCCTTCATACGGTCGCTCATCTCTTTGCGGTCGCCCTTTGTCTCTACTTTGATATTTTCCAGTTCCTCACGGAACTGTTCTTTGTTTATTCTCTTTTTTTCTTTCTTTTCAAGTTTTTCCTGTTTACTCTTCGCCATCTTCATTTCCTCCCTTCGAGTTTCTGAGCGGCCATGTCCAAATCAAACGGATGCCGCTGACAATTGCGGAGAAGAACACCGTGCAGCCTATTACCTTCATCAGCATTTCGGGAGTTCCCCAGAAGGGATTGACAAAGAGCACAACGCCGGCGAAAATCAATAGTACCGACAAAATCGTCAGCACCCACCAGCCATGGCGCTTTGAGCGGCGGGCATAGGTAAATGAGTGGACCATAGTGCGCACACCGTCAACAACGAGCAAAAAGCCGAACAGCCACGCCAGAACCACCATAAGCTCGTTTTTGAAAACCAACACCGCAACACCTACGATACCGAGGACAAGCGCGCCTATGAACTTTAGATACTCCATCAACGATTTTTTGCTCGACATAAAGTTCAGCGAAAGAACGATCGCGATAACGATCAGCGTATAGCCGAACAACATCGTCAGCGCCGGGATGTAATCTCTCGGGCAGAGCATAATGATCGCGCCGAGAAAAACAAGCAGGATCGCCGACAAAATGGAGTTTCGTTTTAGTTTGTCTAATGAATCAAAAAGCATAAGAACCTCCTGTGAATAAATTATCGTATCTATTTTAGCACAAAAAAGTGCGGTTGTCATCAAAATAATTACTTTTTTAAAAACATTTTAAGACAAAAGTTGTTTCATCATATTGTTATATCCGCTTTTGTGTGATAAAATGATTGAGAAAATCACAAATGAAGGGGTAATATCAATGAACGCAAAACCCGAAAAAATGAAAACCACACTCAAAAAAATGTTTTCGCTGAAAGAAGATACCGCGACTCACGAGGAGATACGCGAGCGGCTTTTGTCGGGCGGCAAGATCACCGGCACAAATATGTGCGTGCTGATCTGCGCTATGGTCATAGCCTCTGTCGGACTTAACCTCAGCTCGATCCCCGTTATAATCGGCGCGATGCTTATCTCTCCGCTGATGGGCAGCATTTTGGCGATGGCGTATGCGCTGGTATCAAACGACTTCAGGCTCATGCGCAACCACGCCCTCGGCTTTGCTATGCAGATAATCATCAGCCTTTTGACCTCGACGATATACTTTTTGCTCTCGCCGCTTAAAGAAGCGACTCCCGAGCTGATCGCGCGTACCTCCCCCACCTTTTTTGACGTGCTTATCGCCTTGGCGGGCGGATTTGCGGGTATCATAGGCCAGACAAGAAAGGGAGTTTTCAACAACATCATCCCGGGCGTCGCTATCGCCACGGCTCTTATGCCGCCGCTTTGCACCTGCGGATATTCAATAGCCAACGGTCAATGGAAAATGCTCGGCGGCGCAGCGTACTTGTTCCTCGTCAACGCCTACTTCATCTTTTTGGCATCCGCGATTATCCTAAGCGTGCTAAGGACTCCGAAGGTGCGCGATTTGACGGAAAAGGAATGGAAGCGCCTGCGGTTCAGAATGATCCGCAACACGCTGATAATTTTAATCCCGAGCCTTATACTCGCGTATATTATGATCCAAGGCTGAGAATAGAAAGGAAAGAAAAGATATGAATATATTATTGAGTTTAGCATTTTTGTTTTTTATCGGCTCGGTATTCGGCTGGGTACTTGAGCTGCTGTTCAGGAGGTTTATCTCCAAAAACAATCCCGAAAGAAAATGGATAAACCCCGGCTTCTGCGTGGGTCCCTACCTCCCTCTTTACGGTTCGGGGCTTTGTGTTTTGTACCTGATGGTGGGCATCAGTCCGCTCATAAACTTCGGCAACGAGATCGTAAAGGCTGTCGTTATGTTCGCGGCTATGGCGATCGCTATGACGCTGATCGAATACATCGCCGGACTTATCTCTTACAAGGGCTTCCACGTCAGGCTTTGGGATTACTCCGATGAATGGGGAAATATCCAAGGCATAATCTGCCCAAAGTTCTCGCTGATCTGGGGCGCGCTCGGCGTGGCGTACTACTACCTTGTCCATCCGAATATCCTTGACGCGCTCGACTGGCTGTCCAGAAACCTCGTTTTCTCTTTCTTTATCGGGTTGTTCTACGGCGTGTTCATCATCGATCTCGTCTACTCCGCGAACCTCATCACAAAGCTCAAAAAGCTCGCTGACGAAAACAACGTTGTCGTTCGCTATGAAGAGCTCAAAACGCGCATCCGTGCTTCTCATGATGAACGAAAAACAAAGTACAACTTTTTCCGTCCGTTCCGCTCCGAAAGCCCTCTCAGCGAACATATAAAGGCATTGAAAGCAGCTCACGAAGAGAAAAAAGAAAAATAACCGATCCTTTTATTGATTGACTTTATACAGTTTAAGTGTTATGATATTAATGTAAAAAAGGCGAAAGCCGAATAAAAAACAGGAGGACACCACTATGAGTTATGAAGAAAGAATCGCTGCCGCTCAGGCAAAGATGGAAGCTTTCAAAGAGAAGATGGCTGCCACTGCCGAAAAGGTAAAGGCCGCTCACGCTATGAAGAAAGAGGAGATCGCCGCTGCGATCGATCAGATCAATGCTGACCTCGACGAGCTTGACGCAGCTCTCGCAGAGGAATATGCGGAGTATGACGCCGCTGTTAACGCTGAGATCGACGATGAGATCGCCACGATCGAGGGCGACATCAACGCTGCCGAGGAGAACATCAGACTTGCCAAGGAGCGCAAGGACAGCAAGATCTACGCGTTCAAGCTCAAGGCTCAGATGAGAGCCGAGGCTTTGAAGCAGAAGGTAGCCGACAAACGCGCCGAAAAGGACAAGGAATCTATGGAGCTTTACATCCTTGACCTGCTCGATTACGCCGAGGCTTGCCAGCAGGTAGCTTTTGCCGCTGCTGTTGAGGCTGATATGACATTGCTCCAGGCTGCCGAAGTCGCCGCTGAATACAACGAAAAATACGGCGAACCCGAAGCGGAATAAATAAGTTTTTAAAAAAATGTGCTGACCAAGGCAAAAACCTTTGGTCAGCACTTTTTATTTATTCCTTATTACTTTCTTCTTTAATTTCTTCTTCCTCTTTCCCCTGCTCCTTGATCTGCCTTAGCGTGTCCTTTATCGAGAAAACAAACTGGCGGTTGCGCAGCAGGATGATAAGATCGGTGAGTCCCTTGGCGGTCATTATCGCGCCGAATACCTTCATAGTCATATCGGCCGACGACCAACAGAAGATGATGAACACCGCGCCGACGATGACAGAAAGAATACTGACGACTAAATTCAGCTTTTCGTCCTTCATCGGGAGGTCGTTTTTCCTCGCCGTGACGATCGACGCGATGGTCGAAATACCGTCTACGATAAGCAGCAATCCGACAACTATGTGGATAGCGTTGATCGTAACGTCTTGCCAGAAGAACAGCAACACCGCGCCGATAAGCATTATTGTGTAAAAAATAAGCATAACTATCTTGGGAGCCTTGGGCTCCTGTTTTTGCTTTTCGGCAAGGACCTGCATACGCTCGTCCCAGCGGTTGTTTGACTCCTGCGTTTTTTTGTCGATCACCTTGTCCTTAGAGACAAGATCCTGGCCCTGAAGCGCGGGATCCTTGTTGCCTTTGATCGTTCCCTGAACCAGATCACCCGCGATCTTTTTGCCCTTGCCTACGGTCTCGTTCTTGTTAGTCAGGAGAAAAACAATAGAAACCAAGGCATACAGAGCCACGAATATCGAGAGCATTCCCGCCGACCATTGGAGCGAACCGCGCGGGTTGATCATATGGATTATCCCCTGAAACAGCATACAGCCGATAACGACGAGCTTGTTCTTCATAATGATAGAAAACGCGCCGATACCCCAGTTAAGACATTTTCCTATTTTCTCTTTCAACTAAATCACCGAGCCTTAATTTGGGATGAACGGGAGTTCGTACTCGTCGGTGGGCATCTCAACAACGCTCTGCTTGCTTTCACTTTTTGAGCCGCCGTCCTGCTTAGGTGTGGATGAACCCGACTGCTTTGATCCGCCCGACTGCTTTGAACCGCCGGACTGTTTTGAACCGCCGTTGTTAGCGGATGACTGAGCGCCGCCGTTGCCGCTGTTACCGCCGAATTTTGAGCCGCTGCCGCCTCCGTTGTTCGCGGACGACTGAGCGGAACCGCTGCCGCTACCCTGAGCGCCGCCCTGTGCGCCGCTTTGAGCGCTGTCCGAGCCCTGAGCCGAACCGCCCGACTTAGCGGAACCGGCAGAAGATGAAGAAGGTGAACCGTCCTTATTTGTAGCGGCTTCGGTCTTGCTTTCAGTCGAATTTGTCGCAGACTGGTTTGAATCTGCCTGGGTAGCAGCAGCGGAATCGGGAGTAGCTTTGTCTGAATCGCTGTCACATCCGCAGCCCGAAAACGCCGAAGCGCTGAGAATAAGCGCCGCAGCCAGTGCAATGATTTTCTTATTCATAATACTTTCCTCTTTATTCTTGTTAATTTTATTTAGATTTATTCTACTATAACCCACAGCAAAAAACAATGTTTAGCGGGAAATTTTCAAAAAAACTTCATAATATTTCAAATGAATAAATTAGCTATTGTTTAACTATAAACTAATTAATAAAAATCCTCGTCATACAGAAAATCCGCCCACTCATATACTCGTTTTGATAGGCGTTCACAGCACCCGAATCAAGCTCCTTGAAGCGCGAGGCTTGTTTTGGCGGAGACGCTCAAACTCTACCAAAAGAAAATCCGTAACCGACTGCTCATAACGATTCCGCTGTTAGTTATCGGCGGCGGACTGACGTGGTTCGCGATCGTCAACGACGACGGTTTCCAAATCGTTTGGCGTTACTTCTCGTGGAGCAACCAGACGCTCGCTATGATCGCACTTTGGGTGTCGACCGCATACCTGCTTAAAAAGGGCAAATACCGCTTTGGCTCGCTGATCACGGCGCTGCCCGCGTCGTTTATGTTGGCGGTCAGCTTGACGTATTTGCTTTGCTCTGACGAGGGCTTTGAGATCTCTACCGATATTGCATATCCCGTCGGCATAGCCTTTGCGGTCATACTGTTTGTCATCTATTTAGTATTTTTGATAAGGAAAAATAAAACAATCAAAAACAACGCATAAAAAATGCTGCTGACCGAAAAAGTCAGCAGCATTATTATTTTTTATTGATTAGGCTTATCCGGATGAGCCTGTCCGTTCTGAGGGGCTTGTCCGTCGGGTTTTTCGGGCGGAGTCTGACCGTCCTGCGGTGCTTGGCCGTCCGGAGGTGTCTGTCCGTCGGGCGGAGCTTCGTTTCCGCCGCCATCGGTTGAAGCTTTGATTTCTATCGCCGAGCCCTTGGAAGCCGAACCCTCTTTGTATTCCTTGCCGTCCACATAAAGCTTGTGTCCGTTTAGGTTTATAGAGTCTGCGTCACAGGTCAGTGACGATACATAGGAATCAGCTGTCAGCGTCCACTTGGAGCCCTTTTCGATTTCTACGTACACATCTCCCTGCGCGCCGTCGGAATTGATAGCGCCCGTAAAGCTTGAATTGCTCTTTAGGTACAGATTGAGCGCGGATACGCTGTCGACTATCATATCGCCGTTTATGGTCTGGTTTTCGGCGTTAAGGTTGACCTGTCCGCCGTTGGAGCCCTCTTTGCCCCAGCCTGCCGCCGCTGCTCTGAGGAACACGCCGTCGCCCTCGTTGGTGAAGGAAACGTTGTTAAGACTGATCTGCGTAGCCGTATTGTTGACGAAGAAAATGTCGCCGTTTTTATTTACAAGGCTGCCGCCGTTCATCGTGAAGCTCGACAATCCCTGCGCGGCGTCGCCGGACATCGACTGGTAGATCATTACCGCGTTAAAGTTATCCGATTTATCGCTGTTGTGCGCGTTGTGGTCCGCGGTAAGGCTGACGTTATTGAGCGTCACGGAATTCTTGCCCTCAACAACAACGCCCTCTGAGGTGGTCGAAACCATCTCCGCGTCGCTGACGGTTATATCGGCAGTGGAATAAACCACAGGCGAGCCTTTGCCGCTCGTTGAGTAATATCCGCCTTTGACGTTGACCGTTCCGCCGCCGCGGTCACTTCTGATAGCCGCGGATGAGTTACCCGAGGTCTCTATAGTCAGATTCTCGGCGTTCATCGTGCCGCCGCCCGTCGTCATCAGTCCGCCCGAGCAGTTGCCCGTGGTGTTAATGTATGAATCCGAGATATTCACAGTCGTGCCCTCGCCGTAGCTGAACACCGCGTTGGCGTGTGTTCCGTTTGATTTTACGACTATGTTTTTAAGGTCAAGCGTAGCTTTGTTTGTTGCGAATATCGCTGAATTCTCGCCGTAGAAGTCCGCTTCGTCGCCCTCGGAATCGCCCGATTTTGTGACGAGCACGTTTGAATACTCTGCGGTCTCGCCGTCGGCTGTAATGGCGTGGCCGCCGTTCTCGCTGTTGTTGATCGTTTCGTTAACGGTTATGTCGCTCTCCGAAAGGTGCGTTTTTGACGCGGCAGACGTAATCTCGCCTATCGCTTCATCGGGACTCGCCTCGCTCACCGTTGAAGACGACGAATCTGTTGATGATGACTCCTGACTGCCGCAGCCGCTGACGGATAAAATCACAGCAATTGCAGTGAGCACGGAGATCAAAATGATGTATGATTTACTTAGTTTGAATTTCATTACGATTACCTCCTGTCTTTATTTGCCTGTATTTTACACCGTCAGTATTAAAAAATGCTTAAATGATTATAATAAATCAAAAATTATTTCTTTCGATCATTAATTCTTGCTGATAACCTTTTTCTGCCACGATTTTTCGCCGCATTTGGGGCACTTCATATAGCGCGTCCTGCCCATATGCGGAGCAAAAAACACGGTGAGGTAAGTCGGGACGTATTTATGGCCGCATTTTTCGCATACGTAATATCCCGCGACCTGTTCGATTTTTAATGCGAACATCATACAAACGATGAACTGCGCAAAGCCGGCGCCGAACAGCAGCCAGAATACCCATATATCCATTCCCATATTCACAAACACCGCTCCAACGGCGATCATCGCGAGCATAAACACCGTGGATACGACGCCCAAAACGATCTCGAGCGTTAAAAGGCTTTTGTCCGCCTGCTCCTTTTGCTTTACCATTTCGATAAGATTTTTTTCTGTCTTTTCGTTGTAGTTCTCCATTGATACTACCTCCCCGTTGAGTAGATCGTTGACCGTGATTTTCAGCACATCGCAAAGCTCGAGCATTATCGAGGCGTCCGGCAAAGATTTGCCTGTCTCCCATTTTGAGACGGCGCGGTTGGTGATGCCGAGCTTTTCGGCAAGCTGAACCTGGGTCAGGTTTTGTTCTTTTCTTTTTTCGGCAATAAATCTGCCTGTTTTGATTTGATCCATACCGAATTGCCTCCTTTCAACTATCACCTTACACTATGAAAGTACAATAATCAACATACCAACGGTTGAAACGGGGAAATCAACCGTTGGTAGATTTAATCATTTATTGAATTGTCCGGTGTTTTCTTTTTTCTTGAACCTTTTGAGCCTTTTTATTTCGTTGAACATCATCTTACGGTGCTTTACCGCGCCTTTGATCGGGCGGTAGAGTATCCACATCGGATAAATACCCATATGAGCATACACAAACGGATGATTTTGTTTTAGATTTTCTCTCGGGGGGAACAATCGTGATACAGCGTATTTTGTCTTTGCTTTTGAGCTGTCATCGTTCCCGAGCTTTTGCATCATAAGATTATCCAACGTGTTGTGCGTATTGGAATCTATAAAGAAGCGAAGCTCGACAAGCTCTTCTTCCGAGAGCGTTTGATTTGTAAAAGTCTTTTTTGCAAGCCCGCTTATGACCTGCTCAAATTCGACAAGCCCTATTATTTTGAGCTCGGTGTTAATGTACTCATAATCGAGCTTTTCACCGTGTTTTTTATTAAAAACATAAACATCAAGCAGAGAACGCAAGCCTGTTTCCATGATTTTATAATGCTTGAACAGATGACCGATAAGATAAATATAGAAATCTTCGTCGGACAAGTGATAAGCTAACGGATCGTCATCGTTCTTTATCTGCCTTTGCTTTAGCTTTTCAAAATAATCGAACCATTCGAGGTCTTTGGTTTTTTCAAACAGCGAGCGGTGTATCTCAAAGCTGAGGTACGGAGGCTTTTTGTATACATCGTGATGGATCTTTCCGAAGCTTTTACAGGTAAAGCCCAGGCTCACCATAATCTCTTTTATATCCTCTGCGTTTTTTTCATCGCATAAGATATCGTTGTCCGCCATCTCTCTCATAGCGGTCTTAGGATAATAGTTCTTTATCACGATACCCTTCAGCGGCAAATAGCCTATTCCTTTGCTTTTAAACTCGGTTAATACTTTTTCGCGCTCGACATTTAGCAATGACTGCCTTCGCACCGCTTTATACTTTGCCTCTTTAAAATCCTCGGGAAGAGTCATCACTTGTTCAAGGGCAACCGCTGACGCCACAGACAGAGAATGACCGATCGCCATATTTAAGACATCGGATTATTCCATTGTATCGCATTTTTTCTTGTCGGGCTTTTCGCCGTTTACCGCGCAAGTTACAAGATAGATCAAGTCAAAAGCGGGTTTAAGGCTGTCTTTTGTCATTTTTTATTCCTTTTTTTCGGATAAGTATTTTGCGAAATTTTCTTTATTTTCTATTGCGGTCGTGGTAGGTCTGCCCAAGTCGGCTCTTGCGCCGATAGAGCACTTGACCTCGATCAAGCTGAGCGCGTTTCGGGTTTTTGCCGCTTTAAGCTCTTTATCTAAATCATCAAAGCCGCTAACGCTCACTGTGTACGGATATCCGCAGGCTTTTGCAACTCCCACAATGTCGATCGACGACGCGACTGTGGGCATTCCGCCTACGGTCTCATGAGCGCCGTTATTTATAACGATATGAACTAAGTTTTCGGGAGAATTTGAGCCGATAAGCGCCATTGAACCCATATGCATCAATACAGCGCCGTCGCCGTCTAAGCACCAAATTTTACTATCGGGCTTGTTCAGTGCGATACCGAGCGCGATAGACGAGCTGTGACCCATTGAACCGACGGTCAAAAAATCGTATTTATGGCTCTGTGAATTCGCCTCGCGTATCTCAAAAAGCTCGCGGCTCGCCTTGCCGGTCGTGGAAATGATCGGGTCTTCGCCTGTTACACTTACAATGTGTCTTATTATGTCCTCGCGCTTCATACTAAAGTCGTTTTTATACTCGACCTTTTTATCGTATTCAAGCGCTCCCTTGCGCACGATAAACGCTACCTGTTTTCCGTTTTTCAAAAGCTCACGGAAGCTGTCCATCACAGAGCTTAGCACTTCTTCGGTCGTGTCCTTTGAGATAATAAATGACCTAACGTCCATATCATCCATCAGCTTTACGGTGACTTCACCCTGATAAATATGCTGCGGCTCGTCATGGACGCCGGGCTCGCCTCTCCAGCCGATAATAAAAATCATCGGGATAGCGTAAACCTTGTTATTTAATAATGACGCGAGCGGATTTATTATATTGCCCTCGCCGCTGTTTTGCATATACACCGCGGATATTTTCCCTGTTGCCAGGTTATACCCCGCCGCGAGAGCAACGCAGTTCCCCTCGTTTGCGGCTATAATATGATGTTTTTTATCTATACCGTACGTATTCATCAAATAATCGCAGAGCGGCTTTAACTGACTGTCAGGCACGCCCGTGTAAAAATCAGCTCCGATTATTTCTGTTAGTTTTTCTATCTTCATTTTTCCTCTTTACAGCTCATCGATCAAGGTTATTATATCCTTGAACGGCATCAGCATTTCGTCCGCTTCAAGCGCCCTGTGATTGACAAGGATAGATTCGGCAGCCTTTTTCATCGCGGGGAACGCAGCGCGCATAAGCTGGTTTGCGTAAATCACTATATTGACTCCATGCTTTTCAAGCTCATCCTCGGTCACGCAATTAAAGCTCGTGGGAACAACAACAAGCGTTGTTGTTTTATCCTCTGCACGGAATTTATCGCAAAACTCAAAAATCTCGGTGGGATCGGCTTTACGGCTGTGGATCATTATTCCGTCAGCTCCCGCCTTAACATAGGCACGGGCGCGTTCAAGCGCGTCGTCCATTCCGCTCTCGAGAATAAGGCTCTCGATACGCGCGATGATCATAAAGTCATCGGTGAGCTGCGCCTTTTTGCCCGCGGCGATCTTCGCGCTGAAATTCTCGATCGTATCCTGCTTCTGTACGACCTCGGTACCGAACAACGAGTTTTTCTTTAAGCCTGTTTTATCTTCAATAATAACAGCAGAAACACCGATCCTCTCGAGTGTTCTGATGTTGTAGACAAAGTGCTCGGTAAGTCCGCCGGTATCGCCGTCAAGGATGATCGGCTTGGTCGTTACCTCCATAATGTCTGAGATCGTGCGCAGACGCGCCGACATATCGACAAGCTCAATGTCGGGCTTTCCCCTGTCGGTACTGTCGCAGAGAGACGATACCCAGATTGCGTCAAACTGGTCGAGCTTTCCGTGATTTTCAACAACGGTTTTTTCAGCTATCAAGCCTGTAAGTCCGCTGTGAGCCTCTATCGTCTTTACTATCGGGCACATCTTTATAAGGTCACGCAGACGTTTTCTGCGGTATTCGGGCATACTGAGCTTATGCTTTAGTCGCAGATCGGTTTTTATAACAGCCTCATTTATGGTATAAGGAACCTCAACAAGCTTTCCGCCGTACTCTTCAAGCAGCTCTATAACGTGGTTTCTTATCGCCGCCTTGTAGCCCTTGCTCCAGTTGTCGCCGTGGACAACGTAATCGGGCTTTACCCTCGGGATCACATCGTCATAGTTCATACTGTTTTGGACAACCACCTTGTCCACGCATTTTATTGAACGGTACAGCTTGATCCTCTCGTCAAGCGGTATCATCGGGTATTTATTATAGCGGATAAGCTCCTCATCGCTGAGCGCTCCGATAATTACTCTACCGTGTTTTTTTGCTTCTTTTAACACTTTCAGATGTCCCTCGTGGATAACATCCGTACAAAAGCATATATATGCAGTCCTCATAATATGACCCCTCATTATTTGTTATATCGAATCGGGATGCACACCCCGTAGTATTCAAGCGCCTCTTTAAAAACCTTGAAAAAGTCTTTTATATCCTGCTCGTCTATCGAACCGAGCGCGCATAGCCTGAAGGTTTTCGCGTTGCTTATTTTGCCCGGGTAGATAGTGAACCCGCGCTCGTAGCAGTAGTCGTGGACTTTATTGAAATTCCAGTTGGGATCGTCGGGATAGAACGCAGAAACCACAAGTCCTGCCTGCTCTTCGCGCTTAATGACATCCTTAAAGCCAAGCTCGTCCAAACCTTTGTGGATAGCGTTGAACACCCTTGTGTGGCGAGCCCATTTTGCCTGTTCTCCCTCTGCCCAATACTCCTTTAGCGCCTGAATGGTCGCGTAAATCGTCTGTACGGGCGGCGTGAAGTGCATTTCTCCCGTGCGCTCAAAGAAGTCGTACTGCATGTACAGATTGCAGTAGTACGAGCGTTTGAGGAATTCCCTGCTCTTTTCGATTATGCTTCTGTCGCCGACAATAAAACTCAACCCCGTGAATGCAGTCAGCCCCTTTTGAGCGGACGCCATACAAAAGTCGATATTATCCTTTTCTATGTCGATCGGGCGCATAGCGTAGGTGCTGGTGGTATCAACCGTAAATACTGCACCGTATTTGTGAGCGAGCGCGCCGAGTTCTCTTATCGGGTTCAGTATTCCCGTACCGGTCTCGTTGTGGGTAGTGTGAACCAGAGCAATGTCGGGATTTTCCTTAAGAACCTCCTCGACCTTTTGCAAATCGGGTCTTTCGTCAACCGGAAAACGCAGATCGATATGCGGCAATCCGTAGTACTGACACACCTCGACAGCCCTCGCGCTGTATGCGCCGTTATTTACCACCAGTATCTTTTTATCGGCAGGCAGCAACGAATTGATAGACACGTCAATATTTATTGTACCAGAGCCGCAAAAAAGCACCGAGGTGTATTTTTCGAGATCACCGTGCACGATCTTAACCAGATCCTCGCGGAGTCCTTTCATAAGCTTTCCGAACTCTTCCTCTCTGGGGCAGATATCGGGAACTATCTGAGCAAACTTTACCGTATCGGTCGTTGTGGACGGACCCGGGTTGAGCAAAACATTACGTTTTACATTATAAGGTGTATTTATTTCCATTTTTATCTCCGAAAAAAACAATTATTCACAATAATCAATTACATATTCTATATTATTATATAATAGGGCTCTGCCTTTGTCAATTAAAAACCAAAGGTTAATGTCACAAATTATTTCAAGCAAATATTGCGTACTCTTCTTTATTTCTTGTTGTTTTGAAAATTTATTTTTAAAAATTGCATATAAATGGGCAATTTTTTTCGATTTGGAACTATTAATGGAGGGGGCTTCTCCTCCAAAGTATCAAATAAAAACAGGAGGTAATAATGGAAATAAAAAACATCAGCGTAATATACGACATTGACCGAAGCTATCCGCCCTGCCGTGTTTCGGTTACGCACGTTAACGACATAAATACGCGAATAATTGAACTTATACTCACGCAGGGTGACGACCGGCTTGAAATAAGTGAGGGCTGTACCGCGGGAGCTTCAATAGTTGAACGACATACAAAGCGGCTGATAAACAACAGCGTTGCCTGTACCGTAAACGAAGACGGAAATATCCTTATCCCGATCGACGATCTGCACACACGCAACAGAATGGATATCAATGTTGAGGTGACGCTTTACGACAGCTCGAACACACAAGTGCTGACTCTTCCCTATCCGCTGTGGATCAGGGTCAATCCGTCAATTTTGGACAACGCCGAGATTTATGACGATTCACTCGGCACTGTCCCCGAGCTGTTAGAGGAAGCAAGGGAGATCATTGAGGGCGACCGTTATGTTCTGACCGAAAAAGACAAGCAGGAGATCGCGGACATGGTGGATATCAGCGAAAAAGAAGATTCAGTCAATAAAAAAACGGAGATTTCAAACCAGTCCCAAACAGGTGACAGCGATACGAATTACCCCACAATCGGTGCGGTGAGAAATTATGTAAATTATGTTAAAGCTGATTTGGAGGATTATATTGACGATGAGATAGACGCTATTCCCGGAACAACAGTTGACAGCGCTTTATCCCAGTCGAGCACAAATCCCGTACAAAACAAGGTAGTGACCGCAAAATTCAGTGAGATCAGTTCCGGCAAGGCTGACAAAGCCACAACGATTGCTGGATACGGGATCATTGACGCATATAACAAGGGCGAGGTGCTTACAAAGCTGAACCTTAAAGCTAACACCGCAGATGTTTATACCAAAACAGAGATAGACAACAAAGGTTATCTGACTCAGCATCAGGATATCAGCGGCAAAGAAGACTCAAGCAACAAGGTAACATCCATTTCTAATTCGCCTACAAATGCACAATTCCCGTCCGCGCTTGCGGTCAAAGGCTTTGTTGAGGGCAAGGGCTACCTGACTCAACATCAGACGATCACACCGAGCACAGTGTCAATGACCGTTACCTATGACGACAATACTACCGAAACAATAACTATTGTGACGGGATTGGCGGTGAGCTGATTGAACTTATCAAGCGTAAAAGCAATCACCATAAACGGCAGCGCCGTAAAGCAAATCGATATCGGCGGCAGAACCGTTTGGAATTCCACGCTGCCCAGAGAATGGGATTTATTAAACCGCAATGAAGTAATAGTCAACCGAAGCAACCTACAAACAAATCCGATCGCGGATCTGTTATCACAAAGCAATTGGTTTAACGGTATCCAAATAATCGGCCGATATATGTTCGGCAACAACGCCTGTGTGTTAACCAATATAACATCAAACGGTTTTACACTTACTAACCCCGTCGGCAACTACGGTTTTGGTATGCCTTATCCTATCAACAACGGTGAAACGGTTTCGCTCAGTTTAAATAAAAACTCGGCGTGTCAGATATACGCTGTTTACTATGATTCAAACGGTTATCAGGTTTCATCGCAAAGCTTAGCAAACTTCGGCTCAAACATAAACGTCAGCGATACATCGAATATCGATGGCTGGCTTGTGCTTGTTTTCGCGCCCTATGACGCTAATCAAACAGTTACTTTCAGTAATGTTAATGTATCAATCGGATAATTGAATAACGAGTATCATTAAAACGAAAAATTCCGGTCGCATTTTGACCCGACCCCCAAAAGTTAGACCAAGAACTAACTTTTGGAGGTCGGTATTTTTATGGCAAAATACAGTTATGAATTCAAGAAAATGGTAGTTACAGAATATATAAACGGAGAAGGAGGGATTAAATACTTAACAAAAAAGCATAACATAACTCACCATAAATCATTAGAAACATGGGTAAATGCGTATAAAGAATTTGGGGATAACGGTTTAAAACGATCACGAGAAAAGAAAAAATACTCTTTCGAATTTAAGCTGCATGTGGTAGAATTGTATTTAACAACGGAAGTATCGTATCAGGAACTAGCTTTAACAGTCGGTATCAACAATCCACCCATAATAGCAAAGTGGGTAAATGATTATCGAATAGCCGGACCTGATGCGTTACGTCCAAAGAAAAAAGGACGGCGACCAAAAGTGGCTAAACAAAAGAAAAAACGTAACCGTCAAATAAAACACCGTATTGAACTCTGCCCGGTGAATGTGAGAAAATATAAGCAAAAACGAAGTGTGCGGTTGTAGTCAGCTGTATTCGAAC
>CADBXH010000026.1 GCA_902798605.1 uncultured Ruminococcus sp.
AGCTAACGATATGACAAAGGGCGACGACGGCGTATATTCGATCGTTTATACAGACGTACAGCCCGAGAACGCTATCCAGCTCAAGGTCGTTGAAGACCATGCTTGGGATCACGCTTGGGGCGACAAGGAAACAGGCGACAACTACACATTCAACGTAGAGTCAGCTTGCGACGTGACCGTCACATTCGATCCCGCGACCGAGACAGTAACCGTAACAGGTGACGGCGTAACTCAGGACACAGAGCTTGACGTTTACTCTGTAATCGCTGTTGGTAACGGTGAGGATACATACCTCAACGGCGCTAACTGGGATCCCTGTGACCCCGCAAATGCTATGACAGAAGTTTCAGACGGCATTTGGGAAATGACAATGGAAGACATTTATGCCTTCGATAATTACAACATCAAGTTTGCCGTTAACTCTGTAGACGCAGACGGCAACCCGACATCTAATCCTTGGGCGCACAACTTCGGTTCAGAAGTAGAGCAGCTCTATCCCACAGGCGAGCCGATCGACGCTGTATACAACGGCAAGAACTGCATCTTCGAGGTAGAAGAGGACGGCTCAACAGTTAAGCTTCAGCTCGACCTCAGAGACTTCGACTTCAAGACAAAGAGCGGCGCTAAGATGACTGTCACAGTCATTCCTCCCGAGCCTGAATATGAGCTTGGCGACGTTAATATGGACGGCGATGTTGATATCCAAGACGCTACGCTTATTCAGAAATACGCAGCTGATAGAGAAGAATTGACGGACGAGCAGCTCGCCCTTGGCGACGTTAACGGCGACGGCTGCGTAGATGTTCTCGACGCTGTGCTTATTCAGAAGATTTCAGTTCAATAAATCGTTCTTCATCCTTTGAAGAATAAAACAAATTAATATCATAAGCCCATAAAAACAAGCGGCCGGCTTAAAACCCATTCGGGTTTTAGCCGACCGCTTTTGTTTGTGTATTAAATTATTCTTCTACATTATGTTTTTTTTGATAGCTGCATTTATCTGTCGGGCAATCGGATTAAGCAAACGAACCGATTTTTCTTCCCGAAACAGATGCAACGGCACGCTGCCGCCACAACAAAAACTTCATTGATAGCTGTGCTTATATGTCGGGTGTCCGAGTTCACCGAACGAACCGACTTTTCTTCTCAAATTGCCCGCGGGGGCGTCCCCGCTACCAGAGTTTTTCGGCTACTGCGGCTATAACGCTTCTGCCCTGCATTCTTATTCTTCTGTCGTGAAGCAGGATATTGCTGTATTCCGCAATAACATTATCCGCGTTTCTGCCGGTATCAACATAAAGCTTCCATACATATCCCGCGGGAAGTCCGGGCAGCTCAACGTCAACAGGCTCCCAGTGCGCGTTGATACCGAAATAAACGATCTCATCCCTTGAAGTATCATCCTCGGCGGCCCCCGCGTACATAACCGCGATCATTCTGGAATCGTTATTAAAGTCGGTTTTCCAAGGCTGATTTGAGTGGATACTCTCGGGCGGCAGGGTGCAGGTGCACGCATGCCTGTTCTTGGTAATAACGCGGAAACGCTTCCTGAACGCAATCATATATTTGAAAAATTCAAAAACGTCGCTGTATTTTTCTTTTCTGCTCCAGTCAAGCCAAGAGACGATGTTGTCCTGACAATACGGGTTGTTGTTGCCAAACTGGGTGTTGCAGAACTCGTCGCCCGCGAGGAACAGCGCCGCGCCGCGGCTGCACATAAGCGTAGCAAAGGCGTTTTTGATAAGCTTGATCCTCAGCGCGTTGACATTCGGATCGTCCGTGTCGCCCTCAAAGCCGCAGTTCCAGCTGTTGTTGTCATCGGCGCCGTCGGTGTTGTCCCAGCCGTTTTGCTGGTTATGCTTTGTGCTGTAAGAATACAGATCATAAAGCGTAAAGCCGTCGTGACAGGTAAGGAAGTTGACCGACGCGCAGGTTCCCCTGAACGCGGGATCATACAGATCCTTTGAACCGGTCAGCCTGTTCGCCGCTGACCAAGCCAAGCCGTCGTCGCCCTTTAGGAATCTTCTGAGGTCATCGCGGTATTTTCCGTTCCATTCCGCCCAGCGGTTCCAGTTCGGAAAGCTGCCGACCTGATAAAGTCCGCCCGCGTCCCAGGCCTCGGCAATAAGCTTTGTACTTCTCAAAATCGGGTCAAACGCCAGACTCTTCAACAGCGGCGGCTGATCCATCGGAGTACCGTCCTCGTTGCGGCCCAAAATAGACGCGAGGTCAAAGCGGAATCCGTCAATTTTATATTCCGTTACCCAGTAGCGCAGACATTGCTTGATAAAATTGCGCACGATCGGGTGGTTGCAGTTGAGCACGTTGCCGCAGCCGCTGAAGTTGTAATACTTTCCGTCAGGGGTCAGCATATAGTAAATGCTGTTGTCGATACCCTTAAAGCTAAAGTACGGACCCATCTCATTGCCCTCGGCGGTGTGGTTGAACACAACGTCAAGTATGACCTCAATGCCGTTTGATTTAAGGTCCCTGATAAGCTCCTTGAGCTCCGTGCCCTCGCGGTGATGCTCGTGGTCTGCCTCGTAGCTTGTGTTGGGCGCAAAGAAGCAAACGGTGTTGTAGCCCCAGTAGTCATAAAGCTGCTGACCCTCATAATGGCGGTTGGCGCCGAGCTCGTCAAATTCAAAGATGGGCATAAGTTCAACGGCATTGACGCCGAGCTCTTTAAGGTAGGGGATCTTTTCCCTTATTCCCGCAAAGGTGCCGGGATGTTTGACCCCCGACGACTCATGGCGGGTAAAGCCTCTGACGTGCATTTCGTAAATAACAAGCTCCTCAAGGGGGATGGAAGGGGTCTTAAAATTGCCCCAGTCCCAGTCGTTGAAAACTACCCTTGCCTTGTATGTCGGGTCGGCTCTGTGCTTGCCCCATTCGCTCTGACCGGTTACAGCCTTGGCGTACGGGTCAAGGATTATCTTGCTGCTGTCAAAAATCAATCCCTTTTTTGGGTCGTTGGGACCGTCAAAGGAATACGCGTATTCAATTTTGTTTATTTCAAGTCCGAAGACAATGATGGCGTATGTATTGCCTATCCTGTAAGAATCCGGGAACGGTATCCCCGCAAACGGCACCTTTTCTCCCGGATGAAAAAGCAGAAGCGTGCAGGAAGTGGCGTAGAACGAACTGATCGTAAAGTTGACTCCGCCGCGGACGGGCATAGCGCCCTCACTGTCGTAGTAACCCGGTCTGACGTCATAACCGCAAATATTGTCGGTAGGATTTAAGTCCCTTAACATTTCAGCACCCCTAAAAAGCATTTTTATGTATATGATTCTACCACTATAATCGTTTTTTTTCAATATCGAAACTCAAAGTATTTGACAAAAATTTAGCGGAAAAATTCGGATATATACTAATTTGCGGACTAAATATGACATTTTTGCTATTGCGCCCGAACAATATACGAATAATATATATAATTATCTTATTTTCCCGTATTGTGTTTATTTTTTTTATATGATATAATTGGTTTGAAAACTTTCACTTTTGAAAAAGAAAGGGTGTAAAATATGGTTGTAAAGGATATTATTGACATTTTGGAGGGCGAGATCATCTGCGAGGGCGACCTCGATCAGGAGATAAAAACCGCCTGCGGCTCAGATATGATGAGCGACGTGCTCGCCTTTGTAAAGGATCAGTCCGTGCTTTTGACCGGACTTGTAAATCCCCAGGTAGTCCGCACCGCCGAGATGATGGATATGGCGTGCATAGTGTTCGTGCGCGGAAAAATGCCCGATCAGTCCATTATAAGCCTTGCCGAGACAAGGGGCATAACACTGATAAAAACCAGGTTCAGAATGTTTACCGCCTGCGGACTTCTGTATTCAAACGGACTTTCGGGGGGAACAAAGGTATGAGCAACGCTATACATCTTCACTACGAGGTCTCGGACGAAGATTTCACACGAGCGGGAGAGGCAAGCGGTCTGGTAAAAAAGAGATTAAAGGCGCTGGGCTACAGCCCCGACGCTATCAGGCGCGTCGCAATAGCGATGTATGAGGCTGAGATCAATATGGTCATCCACGCCGACGGCGGCTTTTGCGACATAGATATTTATCCCGACAGGGTAGAAATCCTGATGTCGGACAAAGGACCCGGTATCCCCGATGTCAAAAAAGCGATGCAGGAGGGCTTTTCTACAGCGCCCGACAACGTGCGTTCGCTCGGCTTCGGCGCGGGAATGGGACTTCCGAACATCAAAAAATACAGCGACGAAATGCGCATTGAAACCACCATAGGAGTCGGAACTAACCTATACCTTACGGTTAGAGTTTAGCTTTTAAAGGCTCCCCCCCGTCACTTGTTACGGGGGAGCCGGCAGAGCGGCTTTAGTCGCTCTGACTGAGGGGGCGTCCTTTCTGTTCACGCCCCGTTTTATGCAACAAAGTTTGCGCCGGCGGAAAACAGAACCCCTCCGTCACGGCACTAAAGTGCCGCGCCATCTCCCCTAAAGTGCTAAAGCACATCAGGGGAGGCTGTAATTAAATTAAAAAATTACATAGTTAACTTAATGGGAGTTTTTATGAAAAAATATTTCCACTCGGTTGAGCTTGAGGCGGATCTCTGCTGCGGCTGTACCAACTGCCTAAAGCACTGCCCGACAGAGGCTATCAGAGTACACGGCGGAAAGGCGAGGATCCTTACCGAGCGCTGCATAGACTGCGGCGAGTGCATCAGGATATGCCCTCACCACGCCAAAAAAGCACACAGCTCAACCTTAGATGAAACCAAAAAATTCAAATATAACGTGGCTATCCCCGCGCCCGCGCTGTTCGGTCAGTTCAACAGGCTCGACAATATCGACATCGTGTTGACAGGACTTAAAAAGCTCGGCTTTGACAAGGTGTTCGAGGTATCGCGCGGAGCAGAGCTCGTAAGCGAGGCAACAAGAAAGCTGATCAAGGAGGGCAAGCTCAAAAAGCCGATAATCAGCTCGGCGTGCCCCGCCGTAGTCAGGCTTATCAAGATACGCTTCCCCGAGCTTTGCGAGAACGTGCTGCCCCTGCTGGCGCCAATGGAGGTCGCGGCAAAGATCGCGCGCAGAGAGGCGATTGAAGAAACAGGCCTCAAGAGCGAGGAGATCGGCGTGTTCTTCATCACGCCCTGCCCCGCAAAGGTAACCGAGGCGCACTCGCCAAACTACGCCGAAACCTCAGCGGTCGACGGAGCCATTGCAATATCAAAAATATATCCCGAGCTCACTCAGGCTATGGATCACCTCACAGAGGTCGAGCAGATCGCCAAATCGGGAATAATCGGAATCGGCTGGGCTACCTCGGGCGGAGAAGCCGCCGCTATGCTCGGCGACAAATACCTTGCGGCTGACGGTGTGGCAAACATAATCAGAGTGCTTGAGGAGCTCGAGGACGAGCATATCAGGGATGTAGAATTTATCGAGCTGAACGCATGCTCGGGCGGCTGCGTCGGCGGCGTGCTCACGGTAGAGAACCCGTATGTAGCTCAGGCGAGGATCCACACGCTCAGAAAGTACCTGCCCGTATCAATGAACCACCTTGAAAATCACAATATAGATGAAATGAAGTGGACAGAGGAGCTCGAATTCGACGCCGATATTTTCAGGCTCGACGAGGATATCGTAAAGGCTATGCAGATGATGTCAGAAATGGAGGAGATACTTAAAGAGCTCCCCGGGCTCGACTGCGGCTCCTGCGGAGCGCCCACCTGCCGCGCAATGGCGGAGGATATCGTCCGCGGCAAAGCCAAAGAGACCGACTGCATCCACAAGCTCAAAGCCAAAATACAGAACGTCTACGATCAATTAAAAAATACGATTTAATGTAGGGGCGGGCATTGCCCGCCCGTAAAATAACAGCCTTTCAGTGTTGAGGTTAATTATGACAGTAAAAGATTTTATTGAAAAGCAGAATCTAAAAGTCCTTGTCGAGGGCGAGCTTGACAGAGAGATAGATACCTGTTACATCGGCGACCTGCTCAGCTGGGTAATGGGCAGAGCACCGATGGACAGCGCGTGGCTCACCGTAATGGGCAACATCAACTCTATCGCGGTCGCGACCCTCGCGGACGTCAGCTGCATCGTTTTGGTAGAAAACGCCGCTCTGGACGCCGAAGCAAAGGCAAAGGCAGAAATGCACGGCGTCACTATCCTCTCGACAGAGCTCAACAGCTACGCTTTAGCGGTAGAGCTCAGCAAGTTGATTTAAGATGAAGTATTATTACGATCTGCACCTTCATTCGTGCCTGTCGCCCTGCGGCGATATGGATATGACCCCCAACAACATAACGGGAATGGCGGCGCTTTTGGGGCTTGATGTCATCGCCCTGACCGACCACAACACCTGCCTCAACTGTGAGGCGGCGATCGAGGCGGGAAAGCGCAACGGCGTTCTGGTGATCCCGGGAATGGAGCTCACCACCAGCGAGGATATCCACGCGGTCTGTCTGTTCCCGACGCTCGAGCGCGCCCTAAAGTGGAGCGAATACGTCGATAACCACCGCATAAAGGTCAAAAACCGCACAGATATTTACGGCAGACAGGTGATAATGAACAGCCTCGACGAGGAGACGGGGGAGATAGAGCACCTGCTTTTGCCGGCCACGGAGATAAGCATAATGAGCGCTCACGGCTTGGTCGAGGACTTCGGCGGTATCTGCTACCCCGCGCACATCGACCGCGACAGCTATTCGATACTTTCCGTGCTCGGAGAGATCGACCCGTACTGCGGCTTTATGACCGTCGAGCTCGCCGACAAAACAAAGCTTGATGAGTTCAAAAAGCTCCACCCGATTTTGAACATAATGAACATCGTGACAAACTCCGACGCGCACTACCTCGAAAATATGCGCGACGCGGAAAACTGTTTGGAGCTCGATGAATTAACAGCGGAAGCGGTCATTGAAAAGTTGAGAGTTAAAAATTGAAAATTGAAAGATATTTCGGCGGCCCTTGCGGTCGCCTTTTTTCATTGATAACTTTTTGAGAATCGTAGGGGCGGACCTATGTGCCCGCCCGCGGGCGTGCGATGCACGCCCCTACCCACAATAAATATATCATAATTCCAATCTGGAAAAATATATCAAAAAATTGTCGAAATAATTTGTTTCCATTGTAAAAAACGTATAGACTTTCAAAAACTTTTATGTTATAATAATAAGCAATAGTTGGGCGAGTGTGTATATTTTTATAAAAATCACCCAACAGGGTTGCAAAATCCGCTGTTTTTGCAGCGGGCAATCACGAATCACTATTCTATTCAGGGAGGAAAAACGATGCAAAAGAAAATCAGCAGTATCCCGTTCGCGGGAACACCTGAGCAGGAAGCAAAGCTCAAGGAAGTCATTGCAAAAAGCAAGGACGATCCGGGCGCTGTAATGCCTGTTTTGCAGGAGGCTCAGGAAATTTACGGTTATCTGCCGATTGAGGTTCAGAAAATGGTTGCAGACGGTCTCGGCGTATCGCTTGAAGAGGTTTACGGCGTATCGACCTTCTATTCTCAGTTTGCCCTTTCACCCAAGGGCAAGTACAACATCTCTGTATGCCTCGGTACAGCCTGCTATGTAAAGGGCTCGGGCGATATCCTCAACGAGCTTACCGAACAGCTCGGGATCGGCCCCGAGGAGTGCACAGCCGACGGCAAGTTCTCGCTTACCGCGTGCCGTTGTATCGGCGCCTGCGGACTTGCGCCGGTTCTCACCGTCAACGACGACGTTTACGGCAGACTGGTCGTCGAAGATGTAGAAACTATCCTTAAAAAGTATCAGGACTAATGAGAGAGTTATCCCTAAACGTAATGGACGTTGCCCAAAATTCAGTCAGGGCAGAGGCGAGCCTGATCACTATCGACGTCAGCGAGAGCGATAAAAACGACAATCTTACGATCTCTATCAGCGACAACGGCTGCGGTATGACCGAAGAACAGGTCAAGCAGACGATCGACCCGTTTTTTACCACGCGCACAACGCGCAAGGTCGGCTTGGGGGTCCCGCTCTTCAAGATGTCCGCCGAACAGACCGGCGGCAGCTTTTCGATAGAGTCAAAGGTCGGCAAGGGTACGGTCACCACGGCTTCATACGTAAAAAGCCACGTTGATATGACTCCGCTCGGAGATATAAACTCCACCGTGGAGATACTAATCAGGTGCAACCCAAACATCGACTTTGTTTTTAACCACAGCACCGACATCGGCTCGTTCACGCTCGACACGCGCGAGCTCAGAGAAGTTCTCGGAGATGACGTAAGCCTCGACACGCCCGACGTTTTGGAGTGGATCAACGCTTTTTTGGAAGAACAAACTCAAATCATATACGGAGGTGTAAACTAAAAATGAAATCTTTAGCTGAATTACAGGCTATCAGAGATAAGGCAAGAGCAAACGTTGCTCTCAGAAAGGAAAACCCCAACGCCGCCAGAGTTCTGGTAGGTATGGCTACCTGCGGTATTGCCGCGGGCGCAAGACCCGTGCTCAACGCTTTTGTTGATGAGATCGCAAAGCGCGGTCTTACCGATGATATCGTAGTTACACAGACAGGCTGTATCGGCATCTGCCAGTACGAGCCCGTTGTAGAAATCGAGATCCCGGGTGAAGAAAAGGTCACATACGTTAAGATGAGCCCCGAGCGCGTCATCAAGGTAGTAAATGACCACCTTGTTAACAAAAACGTAGTTACCGAGTTCACTATCGGAGCATACACAGATTAAGGAGGACTAAATGTATCGTTCTAATGTACTTGTTTGCGGCGGTACCGGTTGTACCTCTTCAAACAGCTTAAAAATCGTTGAAAGATTAAAGGAGCAGATCAAGGATAACGGACTCGAAAACGAGGTCAACGTTATCACAACAGGCTGCTTTGGTCTTTGCGCACTCGGTCCCATTATGGTAGTTTATCCCGAGGGCAGCTTCTATTCAATGGTAAAAGAGGAGGATATCCCCGAGATCGTCGAGGAACACCTCTTAAAAGGAAGAATAGTTACCCGTCTTCTGTATCAGGAGACCGTTGAGGAGGACAAGATCAAGTCCCTCAACAAAACCGCTTTCTACGCTAAGCAGGAGCGTGTAGCTCTGCGTAACTGCGGTGTTATCGATCCCGAAAAAATCGACGACTACATCGCTCAGGACGGCTATGCCGCTTTGGGTAAATGTTTAACAGAAATGACTCCCGACGAGGTAATCCAGACTATCCTCGACTCGGGTCTCCGCGGACGCGGCGGCGCGGGCTTCCCCACAGGCTTAAAGTGGAAGTTCGCGGCTGCTAACGACGCCGACCAAAAGTACGTTTGCTGTAACGCCGACGAAGGCGACCCCGGCGCGTTTATGGATCGTTCCGTTCTCGAGGGCGACCCCCACTCGCTGATCGAGGCTATGGCTATCGCAGGTTACGCTATCGGCGCTTCACAGGGTCGTGTTTATGTCCGCGCGGAGTATCCTATCGCCGTAAAGCGTCTCCAGATCGCTATCGACCAGGCTCGCGAGTATGGTCTTTTGGGCAAGGATATCTTCGGAACAGGCTTTGACTTTGACCTCGAGCTCCGCCTCGGCGCGGGCGCGTTCGTATGCGGCGAGGAAACCGCTCTTATGACCTCTATCGAAGGCAAGCGCGGCGAGCCCAGACCCCGTCCTCCGTTCCCGGCAAAGCAGGGTCTTTATAAGAAACCCACTATCCTCAACAATGTTGAGACATACGCAAATATAGCTCAGATCATCCTCAAGGGCGCCGATTGGTTCGCTTCAATGGGTACAGAGAAGAGCAAGGGTACAAAGGTATTCGCTCTCGGCGGCAAGATCAACCACACCGGTCTTGTTGAGATCCCCATGGGAACCACCCTGCGCGAGATCGTATTTGAGATCGGCGGCGGCATCCCCAACGGCAAAAAGTTCAAGGCTGCCCAGACAGGCGGTCCCTCCGGCGGATGTATCCCCGAGCAGCACCTCGATGTTCCTATCGACTACGACAACCTGCTCGAGATCGGCTCAATGATGGGCTCCGGCGGACTTATCGTAATGGACGAGGACAACTGTATGGTAGATATCGCCAAGTTCTACCTCGAGTTCACCGTTGACGAGAGCTGCGGTAAATGTACTCCCTGCCGTATCGGTACAAAGAGACTCCTCGAAATGCTCGAGAAGATCACCACCGGTATGGGCAATATCGAGATGCTCGACGAGATGGAAGAGCTCTGTAACTTTATCAAGGCTAATTCGCTTTGCGGACTCGGTCAGACAGCTCCCAACCCCGTGCTCTCAACTCTGCGTTACTTCAGAGACGAGTATGAGGCTCACGTTGTAGACCACAAGTGTCCCGCGGGCGTTTGTAAGGATCTCCTTGAATACAACATCATCAAAGACAGCTGCTACGGCTGCGGTATGTGCGCCAAGAAGTGCCCGGTTGCTGCTATCTCAGTCACCGACTACACCGCTCCCGGCAAGAAGAAACCTGCTTACGAGATCGACCACGGCAAGTGCATCAAGTGCGGCGCTTGTATGGAGACATGTAAGTTCAAGGCAATCACTAAAGGCTAAAGAAAGGAGATTTGACTATGGAAATGTTGAACATTAAAATCAACGGACGTGATTATCAGGTCGAAAAAAATACTACTATTCTTGAAGCCTGCCATAAGTTCGGAATTCATAAAGGGCGCGAGATCACTTGTTGCCGCCTGCGTTTATCCTATCGAAAAAGACGGAACAGAGATATTTACAAATACACCAAAGATCCGCAAATACAGAAAGACCAACCTTGAGCTTTTGCTCTCAAGTCACGACAAAAAGTGCCTTTCCTGCCCCAGAAATACAACCTGCGAGCTCCAGAAGCTCTGTATCGAGTACGGCGTATATGAGAAGCACTTCCTCGGCGGAGAGGACATCATCCATAAAGAGGATCACTCAACTCTCCACCTCGTCAGAAACGACAATAAATGTATCCTTTGCCGTCGCTGCGTAGCTGCCTGTAAGGAGCAGTACGTAGGCGTTATCGGCGCGAACAACCGCGGCTTCCACACAGAGATCGGCTGCGCGTTCAATCAGGATCTCGGCGATGTTCCCTGCGTAAGCTGCGGACAGTGCACCGTAGTTTGTCCCACAGGCGCGCTTGTTGAGCGCGACGATACCGACAAGGTATTCGAGGCTATCGCAGACCCGACAAAGCACGTTGTTGTCCACACCGCGCCCTCTATCCGCGCGACACTGGGCGAGTGCTTTGATATGCCCATCGGCACAAACGTAAAGGGCAAGATGGTAACTGCTCTCAAGATGCTCGGCTTTGACAAGGTGTTCGACACCAACTTCGGCGCCGACCTCACCATTATGGAAGAGGGCACCGAGTTTATCGAGCGCGTTACAAAGGGCGGAACCCTCCCGATGATCACCTCGTGCTCACCCGGTTGGATCAAGTTCTGCGAGCACTACTATCCCGACCTCATCCCGCACCTCTCGACCTGTAAGTCACCCCAGCAGATGCAGGGCGCTATGATCAAGTCATACTACGCACGTGAGCTTGCTAAGATGATCAAGACCGCGGGTATCCAGTTCACCGAGCTTGAGGACGAGGATTTCGATCCGCTGATGGCTATCGGCTCCGGCGCAGGTACTATCTTCGGCGCAACGGGCGGCGTTATGGAAGCGGCTCTCAGAACCGTTGCCGACGTGCTCACGGGCGAGGACCTCAAGCAGATCGACTACACAGAGGTTCGCGGCACCGACGATATCAAGGAAGCTACCTACGAGATCGCAGGCAAGGAAGTCAAGGTCGCGGTTACATCCGGCCTCAAGAACGCCGCAAAGCTTCTTGATGAGATCAGAGCCGGCAAGTCACCCTACCAGTTCATCGAGATCATGTGCTGCCCCGGCGGCTGTGTAAACGGCGGCGGACAGCCCATCCAGCCCGGTCATGTAAGGAACTTTACAGACCTCAAGGCGCTCAGAGCCAAGGCTCTCTATGAGGACGACCTCAGCCTCGAGTACAGAAAGTCGCACGATAACCCCGAGATCAAGGCTATCTACGACGAGTATCTCGAAAAGCCCGGTTCACACCGCGCTCACGAGCTTCTCCACACCTCATATGTAAAAAGAGGTAAATAATAAATCTATATTTCCCTGATAGATAACATAAAACCGGTGAGTCACAGCGGCTCACCGGTTTGTTATGTGTAAAGAATCAGAGCAAAACCAAGTTTCCGACTGTGCAAACCGTCGGGCATACGTCCTAAACGTGTATTGGTTTTGCCCTGATTAAAACATTATATCATATATAGTTTTTTAATCAATAAAAGTGAAAGAAAAATTACTTTTCAGAAACAAGAAAAGAAGTATATCCCTCGTAGTAATAGCTGTTGTCAATGCCTTTTATAAATATCTCTCTGTCATAGATTTTGTCTGTCAATGCGGATTTCAGCAGCACCTTGATTTCGATATCTTTTATGGGGCTTCTTTCCATAGCCAATAAATAGTCCTCTTTATCAACCTTGCTCCAATCCACCACAAAGCCAAGCTCTTTAGCTAAAATGTGATCAAGCCAAATCCTTGTGCTTCTGCCGTTTCCTTCACGGAACGGGTGGGCGATATTCATTTCGACATACTTTTCGATTATCTGCTCAAAGTTGCTTTGGGGCATTTTCTCAATGTTTTCAAGAGAATAATTCAAATACATGACCGGAGCAAAACGAAAGCTGCCCTTTGCGATATTGACCGTGCGTATCTCACCCGCAAAATCATAAATATCTTCAAAAAGAGTTTTATGGATGATCTGAAGCGTTTTGAATGATCCTGCGTCCAGCGCCTTGAGTTTGCCGGTTTCAAACAATTCGATTGCTTTTTGCTTGCTTATTCTTTCTTCGACTTCTGCCAATTCGGCAGGATTGGTTATAGCAAATTTGTTATTTAAAGCCATATGCATGTCCCTCGGTGGTTGAATTAGTTTTCCTGAAATTATCACTAACTATATTATACCGCAGTTGTTTCGGTAATGCAATCATTTAACGGTTTTTCAGTTTTAAATCTTCGGTTTTCAGTTAGAAAATCCTGTGAGCAGGACAGCAGGACTGAAGATTTAAAACTTAAAACTTAAAATTTAAAAATACAAAGCAAAAATCCCGCCACTTTCGTGACAGGATTTTTGCTTTGGCGCGCCGGAGTATATGTTAAAATGCCTACCTCGCTTTATGCGGTGTGTTTAATGTGAAAGGTTCGTAGAACGCTCTCGTTAAAAACGTCACACTGTGACGTTTTTGCCCACGTTCGGAGCGACTTCGCGCTCCTCTCTCGGCACACTCTCCGTTTGAAACATGGTCGTTCAGCGTCGTACCTAAAGGTACTTCCTCGAACTCCCTGTTTCTGCGCTTCCTCGAACTCCCTTCATCCGCCACCGGCGGCGGTCGTTTTCGTCACCTTCGAGTCTCTTCCTCTGCGCTGCTGAGGTGAAATAGAAAAAGGATACCCATTTTGGGTATCCTTTTTCTATGGCGCGCCGGAAGAGACTCGAACTCCCGACCTTCTGATTCGTAGTCAGACACTCTATCCAGCTGAGCTACCGGCGCATACGATTTTTATCGCAAGTAGTATCTTAACACATATTTACTCAAAATGCAAGTGTTTTTTTGATTTTGCCTGTTTGCGTGCTCGATTTTTGTGTATTGCTCCAGCTTTGGATGTATTTCAGGGCTTTTTCGTCATCCTTGGGATACTCGGCGGCAAGGTAATTCGTACCCTCGAGCGACGGCACAAGATAAACCGTGACGCTCTTTTGCTCGTTGGGATAGTAACAGTCGAGCCGCATCGCCGACATATTATTGACGCTCGACTCAAATTCTTTCTTGATATTGGTCGCGCCGTTTTGCTTGACCGTCTCCTCGATATTCTGCATAGCGTTCAGCGAAGAAATATCAGCAGAGAGCTTGTTCATAGTAAACACCACCGCTCCGCTCGGGTCTGCATACTGCAAATCAGCCTTTCCCTCAGCCTTTGGCAGCATTTGAAAATTGTCGGGGATGCTCATATATCCGAACTCATCGTTCCCGATCTCCTGAGTTTTGTTGCTGTAAATGATACGGGTCACAACTTTCTTTGTGCTGTCGGGAGTGGCGCTGCTATTCGATGGATCATCACTTTTTCCGCCGATATTACAGCCGAACAGACACAGCGCGAAAACCGCGGCAAGCAGTAGGATAATAGCTCTTTTCATTATATAAAACCCCCGAAAAAGTTATACTTTAAGACAATAATAACACGTTCAAAAAATTAATTATTCCAATTTAGAAATAAATCTTTATTTTCTAAAAGAAATATGTTATAATATGTATAAACAAAGGGCATTATACTGCAATTTGTGTCTCATTTCCGAAATAACAGTATATATTGTGAATGTTGTAGCAAATAAATCTTCGATTATTAGCAATAATCGGTGTAATTACGGTTTGATTTTTTGCAAATTATGTGTTACAATGTTTATGGTAACAAAAAAGTTACAGCTACAAGACGACTCTCTTCAGTCAGGAGGTAGATAAACTTGATACGTATTGCAACTAAGAGATTCGGCGCATTATTTATTGTAATCGCGCTTCTTGTTACATCAGCATTCTCAATTGGTATTTCAGCCGGAGCGGCTACGACCTACACACCAAGGTTGACTGCTCCCGAGTCAAATAACGTTTATTATTACAACAGCAACTACAACGTTTTCCAGAAATACGGCTACGGCTTGCCCAACTGCACAGCTTACGCTTACGGCAGAGCTTACGAGATCCTTAAGACAACTCCCAAGCTCAGCTGGAACGGTGCCGGCCAGTGGTACGGTTACAACCAGACCAACAAGTACTACAACTACGGCAGCACCCCCAAGATCGGCGCTATCGCCTGCTGGTGCTACAGCGGCGGCGGACACGTTGCGGTTGTAGAGAAGATCGAAAACGGCAAAATCACTCTTTCAAACTCAGAGTGGGGCGGAAGAACATTCTACCTTACCACTTGCTCAACAAGCGACAAGAACTACGGCGGCAACAGCTGGTGGACATTCCAGGGCTTCATTTATCTGCTTAACGATGCAAAACCCGCTCCCGCTCCTACATATAAGACCGGTATCTACAAGACTACCGACGCTGTTAACCTCAGATACCACGCGGGTACAAGCAACACTGTTCTTACAACTATCCCGAGCAATACAACGGTTACGGTAACTCACCTCTATAATGAGACGAGCACAGGCTGGACATGGGGTTACACAACATATGCAGGCAAGACAGGCTGGTTCGTACTTGAGTACGCGACTTATGTTTCGGCGCTCCCGACAACACCTACAACAACGGCAGCTCCCACAACAACTAAGCCCACAGTACCGCCCACAACAGTAGCTCCTACTACGGTAGCTCCCACAACAACAGTTCCTGCTTCAACAGGTCCTATCTACGAAGATCCCGTTGTTCAGACAGAGCCCGTGACCGAGCCGGACGAACAGTCTCAGGTTGATTATTCACAGGGCATTGGAATGGGCGATATCAACGCTGACGGCGTTATCAATATCAAGGACGCAACCTTGATCCAGAGATATGTCGCTTACATCGAAGAGCTCACAGTTGAGCAGCTCGAATGGGCAGACTTTGACTTTGACGGATTTGTTACGATTTCGGATGTAACAGAAATGCAAACGTTCTTACTTTCAAATGATTAATAGAATTCGGCGGTGAGTTTTCACCGCCGAATTTTTTTGCGCATATTAATACAGTCGGGAAGAAAAGCTATCCGATACCACGGATCTTTCTTCCCGACTTTAATTTTAAAAATCTTCAGTTTTAAGTTTTAAGTATTCATTAACTCTGATAGCCCGCTATGATCCTCTGGATTATTGTAACGTCCGAGATCGTGATGTATCCGTCGCTGTTCATATCGGCAACCGCAAGCGCGTCGCTGTCAAGCTCTGTAAGCAGCGCTATGTGCTTTTGCAGCAGCGTGGCGTCTGTGACGTCGACCTTGCCGTCGTCGTTGATGTCGCCGGCAGCCGCAAGGTGTTTTGTAACAGCCTTGATTACAAACGTTCCGCCGTAATCGTCGTTGTTGTTTTCCTTGTACCAGTCAACCAAGTCTACGATCCGGCCGTCAGCCATAACATAGCTTTGATCTCTCTGCGCCTGATGCATAAAGGTGAACTGACCCGATGACGTAAGCCACTCGCAAACACCTATCTGTGGTGTTTCGTTGTACCTTGTAGACCCGATTTTTACCGCGATACTGCCCGACTGATCGGGGATCCTGAAATCGCTGATGTCAACGCAGATATATCCGGCGTAGTCGATCGTGCCCTTGTGCAGCTCTACCCAGTTGCTTTGGTTGCTGTCGGGGGTACCGTTTTTGTCGGGGACATAATAAACAGTGTAGTCAGAGGTTACGGAGTAGCTTTCAAATATGACCTTGTCGATCGTGTTGTAATGTGCGTCAAACTCAAAGCTCTGGAACGCTGTGAGCTCGGGTTCTTTGATATAGCTTTCGTCAAATTCCCAGGTCGCTCCGTAGATCTCGTTTTGCAAAAGCTTATTTTTCTCGGTGATATTGTCAACCGCCAAAAGCTGGAACGAAGGCTTGTATTTTTTAGAATTAAAAATATCCCTGTCGTAATACGAGATCCAAAAATACCCGTTGTCGCCCCAGTTTTCGCCCCAGCTGTTCTTGACAAGCCAAGCGCCGTTGCCCTCGGGAGTATCAACGAAATTGTCAGCTGAGAAGTTGTCGTCCCAACCGACTATCTCAATAGCGTGTCCGGTCGCGCTGCCGGTAAAATCCGGCGGCACATAGTAGGCGAATGTATCTTCGTTATAATTTGCGATGGTGTGCGAATAATAGGTGCTTATTCCGCCGCTCTCCATTATCGCTCTCTTGGTGGTGTCGGGGTCGTCGCGGTACAGATATTTGATCGAAGTAACGCCGTAATCAGCCAAGTCCGTGGGAATAGTGTCCGCGCTGAATTCGTAAATACTGAGATCCGGCACCTTTGAGTTCAAAACCGGACCCTGCCACGACGTAAAGTAACCCGGCGTGATCTTTGCCCTGCCGAATTCATATGGCTCGCGCACCCAGCCTTCACCGTCGGCGTGCTGTGTGCCCCAGAGGTTGGCGTGGTTGACCGACATATCGCCCGTGTACAGATCATTCTTCAGCAAAAAGGATTCAAACGTGCCAAGCGCGCCGTAAACCCAGCAGTCGTTATAGTTTTGGGATTTAACAGAGGAAACATATCCCTGCTCGACCGAGCTGTAGTATGACGGAAGGTTTGACGAGCCCAAGGGCGCGTCGCTCTTAGCGGATTTTTTTACCGCCCGCGGGGTCGGCAAAGTATCGTTTTCATCAACTTCAGCCGCCGACGCAGATAATCCGAAAGCCGAAATCAGCAGCGCGCACGCGGCGACTGCGGAGATCGCTTTACTAATCAATTTGTTTCTTTTCATTTTTATACCTCAAATTACCAAAGTTGTATAATAACCCATTCTATGCTTTGATTATATCAAAAATATGTGCCGATGTAAAGAATAAAAAATGCCAAATTACAAAGAATAATTTTACCAAATAACAAAGGACTGAAAATATGCACCTCAGAACCGACCTCGCCGTAGAGGCAAGAGAGATCGCGGGCGAAAGAGTAAGCGGAGTTGATTACAAAACATACAGCGAGAGCGGGCTGTCGATCTCGCGCCTGACGGTCAGAACAGACAAGGCAAAGCAGGCTCTCGGCAAGGATAAGGGAACATATATCACAGTAGCGCTGCCGTCGCTGACGGATAACTTCTCCTCAACGGACAAACGCCTCGCGGCGATCGGCTCGGAAATACGCAGGCTTCTGCCCGTCAACGGTCTGATTTTGGTGGTCGGCTTGGGCAATGAAGAGATAACCCCCGACTCATTAGGCCCCAAAACCGCGCTGAAGGTGCTCGCCACAAGGCATATCCAGGGCGAGCTCGCGCGTTCATCGGGGCTCGACAGGCTCAGACCCGTGGCGGTGATGAACACGGGCGTCACCGGACAAACGGGCATAGAAACGGGCGAATACATCCTCAGCGTGGTAAAGCGGATACGCCCAAACGCCGTCGTGGCGATCGACGCGCTTGCCTCGCGCAGGCTTGAACGCCTCGGCACAACTCTGCAAATAAGCGACGCGGGCATATCGCCCGGCGCGGGAGTGGGCAACCACCGCACAAGGATAAACAGCGAGACCATCGGCGTTCCCGTGATCTCAATAGGCGTGCCGACGGTCGTAGACGTCAGGACCCTGGCGGGCGACCTGCTCACAAACATAGGGGAGAGCGCGGACGACCTGCCGGCGCTTACAAAGGATATGGTCGTTATCCCGCGAGAGATAGACCTGCTGACCGAGCGCGCCTCGCGCCTGTTGGGCTTCGCCCTAAACGCCGCGCTCCAAGACCGCTTTAAGCTCAGCGAGTTGGTCGAGCTGATGTGATGGGTGAGAATTATTTAAAGGCTCCCCTGACGCACGACAGTGCTTTAGGGGAGGCTTTTCTTTATCCAAACTTTTCAGTTGCATTAAAAGGCTCCCCCAACACTTGTTTTGGGGGAGCTGTCGCGAAGCCTGAGAATATAACATATGATATACGCTGAGTTTAAATAACGAATCTGTTTATATAAAAATACCCACTTATGAGGCTTCGTGACTGAGGGGGCGGAGTCAGTGTTTACACCCCGTTTTCCGTTACAATATCATACCTCACGCTGATTCATACGCAGCCCCCTCCGTCATTTCACAAGTGAACCTCCCCCGTAACAAGTGACGGGGGAGGCTTTAAATGTAACGGAAAAGTTTGCGGTCGGGCATAAAAGTTTTCACGCAAAGCAAAGCTATCTTCTCGAATTGTGGTGTCGCCACCGCGACGGGGAGGCTTTAAATGAATTTCAATATTCAATTATCCTTTAAAACTCATAAAAAACACCTCAATGAGCCAAATGGTTCATTGAGGTGTTTTTGTTTTGTCACAAATCCCCTATGGGAAAGGCGGACGCGCAGCGGCCGTTCCGAGCGAAGCCGAGGAATCCCCTGCCAATTGCAGAAGCTTTCCTCAACAATAATCAATCCCCTATGGGAAAGGTAAAGTGAGGAAGAGTTCACCGAGCCGACCACGGCTCCCACAGTATCAATCCCCTATGGGAAAGGTAAAGCTCGATTACGAGCACATGCGACCGGCTCTAATTACGGAGGGTATCAATCCCCTATGGGAAAGGTAAAAATAGTGCGCCGAGGCTCGGAGCCTCAAAATAACGACCGGCGAGGACGGAGCCGGGGAGTTCACGGGGTGAACGGAGCGGATTCGACGAGTGGAAGTTATTTTGAGAAAAGCGAAGAGCAACGAGGCGTGATTGCGCCGACGCCGCTGTAACAAATCAATCCCCTATGGGAAAGGTAAAGCCGGTGCCTACTCCTGTGTTGACGGCGACATCATACGGTATCAATCCCCTATGGGAAAGGTAAAGTTATGGCGGTTGTAATAGTAACACTCGCGCTCATCAGTATCAATCCCCTATGGGAAAGGTAAAGCGAGAAGGAAACAAACGAGAGAGCAATAGATGCTCGTATCAATCCCCTATGGGAAAGGTAAAGAACAACATTTTGTGTTGCATTTTTAGTATACATCGTAAATATAGATTTGTCAACCGTTTTTTTGTTTTATTCTTATTGCAGTTTTAGATATAATTAGTTATAAATTTGCTGATAATCGGCAAAAATGCCAATTCTGCCTGTCATTTCGTGATTTAAAAAACAGATTAACTAAATATTTTCAAAAAATCATCAATTTGCCGAGCTGTAACCAAAAATCTGACGCCCCGCATACATCAAAATGTCGTCAATTAAAGCGAAAAAACGCATTGATTCGGCAAAAAAAACCAAACTCCCCGGCGGAAGAATCTCTCCGCCGTGAGAAGCTTTTGGCGCAGATCCGAAATCATTCATCAAAATTCATATTCCCTAAAATAAAAAACATATATATAGCAATATAACTATGTTCGGGTGGTAATGTGAAAATCAAAGGAAAACTTCTTAAGCTTACAAAAATCTCAACGGCGCTCATACTCGTCGTCATAGCCGCGTTTTGCGTTATCCGCCGCCTGCCGGAGTGCTTTGACCCAAAAAACGGAGTGCTCGCCGCCGCGGCATTTACGCTGACGGACGGCGTATATTCGGTACAGACAGGCACCGAGCCCGAAACCCGGGAGCAGACGCCCGAAACAAAGCCCGATAAACCGGAGCAAGCAAAAGCAGTACTCTCGCCGTCAAATAAAACCCGCGACAAATCGGGCTACTACGACAGCTATGCTCCCCATACGGGCGAGGAAAAGCTCGACATAGCCGAAAAGCAGATCGGCTTTGACGGCACGGCGGTGGGGGAGTGCTGCGTAAAAAACAAAACAGGGCTCGATTTTGACTTTGAGGGGCTGCTCAATAAACCCCTGACCTTCAAGACAGAGAAGAACAGCGATCAGCCGCAGGTGCTCATCTACCACACCCACACGACCGAGGCGTACCTTGACGAGAGCGTCGATTATTTTTACGATAGCTACTATTCGCGCACTCAAAACGCGGATTTCAGCGTCGTCGCCGTGGGCGACAAGATCGCCGAGGAGCTTGAGAAAAACGGCATAAAGACCCTGCACGACACCACCGTCCACGATTCCTCATACAACGGCGCGTATGACCGCAGCGCGCAGACCGTGCGCGCTGATATGGAGGATAACAGCTCCATAAAAGTCGTGCTCGATATCCACCGCGACGCCTTGGGCACCGAGGCGCGCAAGGTCAAGCCCGTCTTTGAATACAACGGAAAACAGGCGGCGCAAATAATGGTGCTCTCGGGCTGCGATTATTACGGCGAAAGGGATTTTGACAACTGGCGGAACAACCTTGATTTCGCCCTGAAGATCCAAAACACCGCCGAAAAGATGTACCCGGGGATGACCCGCCCGCTCAGCTTTGATTTCTTCGCCTACAACGAGTATATCTGCGACGGCTCGCTGCTTATAGAAGTCGGCTCGGACGCGAACTCTATCGACGAGGCGGAGTACACCGGCACCCTGCTCGGTAATGTTCTTTCAGCGGTTTTGAATAACAATTAAATTGTACATAAACACAGCTGCATATAACTGAAAATTTGACTTGCAATAACCACCCGCTTTTGGTATAATAACTATATATACTGTTTATTTAAATAACCACCCCAATTTATCGTGAGGTATTATTATGAAGTATAAAAAACTGATACCGAGGGCGGCAGGCGTTTTGCTGGGCGTAATACTTATTGCCTTTGGCATATTAGGAGTATTCGCCGCGCCCGACGACGACAGCTCGGTCAGCGACGATCCCCAAATCGTGACGGACGCTCCGCAGCCCCAGCCCGATACCGAAGCTCCGCAGCCCGTGACCGAAGAGCCTCAGCCCGAGCCCCAGCCCGAGACCGAGGCGCCGCAGCCTGTGACCGAAGAGCCTCAGCCCGAGACCGAGTATGTCGAGTACGTGACCGAGTATGTCGATCCCGACCCGTACTATTACGCAAATAACGTGGACGACCCCGACACCGGCGCGACAAAATATATTGCCGAGCCGACTGTCCCCAAAACAGTCAGCCAAAAAGCCTACTCAACCAACTACGCGTTCGGCGCGGCTTCGTGGATATGCGCGGGCGTGGGCATAGTTGTGATTTTAGCGGTCGCTATCAGCACCAAGGCGAGCGGCAGAAAAAACAGGGTAATGTATGACAGGTTCCCAAATAGGTAACGTCACGTTCAAATCCCGCGCGCTGCTCGCTCCTATGGCGGGCATAAGCGACAGAGCCTACCGCGAGCTGTGCGTCAGCTGCGGCGCGGGCTACTGCGTGAGCGAGATGGTCAGCTCAAAGGCGCTCTCCTTCAAGGACAAAAAGAGCGAGGAGCTGATGATGATCTCAGATGATGAACGCCCCTGCGGGATACAGATATTCGGCGACGAGCCCTCAACAATGGCGGACGCGGTGCTTTCGGCTATGAAGCACGAGCCCTATATAATCGACATAAATATGGGCTGCCCGGCTCCCAAGATCAGCGGCAGCGGCAGCGGCTGCGCCTTGATGAAGACCCCGAAGCTCTGCGGCGAGATAACCGAGGCGGTCGTAAAGGTCAGCCCCGTGCCCGTAACGGTAAAGCTCCGCAAGGGCTGGGATGACGAGAACATCAACGCGCTCGAAGTCGCAAAGCTCTGCGAGGAAGCCGGAGCCGCGGCGGTGACTATCCACGGCAGAACGCGCCGGCAGTTCTACAGGCCGCCTGTCGATTACGACATAATAAAACAGTTAAAGCAGGAGCTGAAGATCCCGGTCATCGCCAACGGCGACATCGACTCCGCCCAAAAGGCAAAGCAGGTTTTGAACTATACCAAAGCCGATTTTGTAATGGTCGGCAGGGCGAGTATGGGCAACCCGTGGATTTTTTCACAGATAAATTCCTACCTTCAAGACCCGCAAAAACCGCTTTATTACCCCACTCTTGAAGAAAAGCTCACCGTTATGTGCTCCCACATCGAGAAAATGGTCGAGTACAAGGGCGAGTACATCGCGCTCAGACAGGCGCGCAAGCTCGTTATGGGCTACTTTAAGGGCATACGGGGAGCCGCGGCTCTCAGGAACGAGGCAGGAAAAATAGAAACCTTAGACGATTTATACGCGTTAAAACAAAAGGCGTTAAAAATATAGAATAAAACATAAAGGGGAAGTTAAAAATGAGTGAATTAACAAACATCAAATCTCTTGAGTACCTTATGGAGTACGATCCCGCCGTCGGCAACGCAATGAACGACGAGCTTAAAAGACAGAGGCGCAACCTCGAGCTCATCGCGAGCGAGAACATCGTTACCCCTGCCGTTATGGCGGCAATGGGCAGCCACCTCACAAACAAGTACGCCGAGGGCTATCCCGGAAAGCGTTACTACGGCGGCTGCGAGTGCGTAGACGTTGTAGAGGAGATCGCGCGTCAGCGCGCCTGCGAGCTTTTCGGAGCAGACCACGCAAACGTACAGCCCCACTCGGGCGCACAGGCAAACACAGCCGTATACTTCGCAATGCTCGAGCCCGGCGACACCGTAATGGGTATGAACCTCAACGAGGGCGGACACCTCACTCACGGCTCGCCCGTTAATATCTCGGGTAAATACTTCAACTTCGTTCCCTACGGCGTTGACAGCGTGACTCACCGTATCGACTACGACAAGGTGCTCGAGATCGCAAAGGATTGCAAGCCCAAGATGATCGTAGCCGGAGCTTCGGCATACCCGAGGATCATCGACTTTGCAAAGCTCAGAGAGATCGCTGACGAGGTCGGCGCTTATCTTATGGTAGATATGGCTCACATCGCGGGTCTTGTTGCCGCGGGCGTTCATCCCAACCCCGTGCCTTACTGCGAGTTCGTCACCACAACCACCCACAAGACCCTCCGCGGACCCAGAGGCGGACTTATCCTCTGCCGCGAGGAATTCGCAAAGCAGATCGACAAGGCTATCTTCCCCGGAACACAGGGCGGTCCGCTTATGCACACCATCGCCGCAAAGGCGGTATGCTTCGGCGAGGCGTTAAAGCCCGAGTTCAAACAGTACGGCGCAAAGATCGTATCGAACTGCAAGGCTCTTGCGGACGGGCTCACAAAGCGCGGCGTAAAGCTCGTTTCGGGCGGTACGGACAACCACGTAATGCTGCTTGACCTGCGCGACACAGGCGTGACCGGCAAGGAGCTTGAGGCGCGTCTTGACGACTGCTACATCACCGTTAACAAAAACACTATCCCCGGCGAGCCGCTCTCTCCGTTCGTCACCAGCGGCGTAAGGATCGGCACAGCCGCCGTTACAACGCGCGGCCTCAACGAGGAGGATATGGACCTCATCGCCGAGTACATCACCCTTGTTCTCAACGACTACGAGAACAACAAGGAAAAGGTAAGAGCCGGCGTAGAGGCTATCTGCAAAAAGTATCCCTTGTATGAATAATTGACTTTACTATCGTAGGGGCGAGCATTGCTCGCCCGCGATTTTTATCTGAAAAGTTTTGGTGAAATGCTATGAACAAACCTTTGGCAGACAGATTAAGACCGACATCTATTGACGATATTATCGGTCAGCGGCATCTATTGTCCGAGGGCAAGCCGCTGCGCAAGATCATCGAGAGCGGCGAGATCCCCAACCTGATTTTCTACGGACCGTCGGGAGTGGGCAAGACCACCCTCGCGACCTACATCGCCAACAAGACGAACAAGACCCTCAAAAAGCTCAACGGCACAACCGCCTCGACCGCCGACATAAAGGCTATCGTCTCGGGGCTGGGAACCTTTGAGGGCATAAACGGCATCCTGCTCTACCTCGACGAGATCCAGTACTTCAACAAAAAGCAGCAGCAGACCCTGCTCGAGTACATCGAAAACGGCAGCATAACCCTCATAGCCTCAACCACCGAGAACCCGTATTTTTACGTGTACAACGCAATTTTGAGCCGCTGTACGGTCTTTGAGTTCAAATCGGTTGAGCCCGAAGAGGTCGTAAAGGCGCTCGACCGCGCCGCAAAGCTGCTCGGCGGGGAGCAGGGGACAGAGGTGAAGCTCGAACCCGAAGCGGCTAAAAAAATAGCCTCCGGCTGCGGCGGAGACGTCCGCAAGGCGCTCAACGCGCTCGAGCTCTCAGCGCTCGCGGCTGATGAAAAAGACGGAGTAAAAATCATAACTCCCAAGATCGCCTCACAGCTCGTTCAAAAAAGCTCAATGCGCTACGACAAGGACGGCGACGAGCATTACGACATCGTCTCGGCGTATCAAAAAAGTATGCGCGGCTCCGACCCCGACGCGGCTCTGCACTACCTCGCGAGGCTCTTGGAGGCGGGCGACCTGCCGAGCGCGTGCCGCAGGCTTATGGTCTGTGCCTGCGAGGACGTAGGGCTTGCGTACCCGCAGCTGATACCCATAGTAAAATCCTGCGTGGATATCGCCCAGGCGGTAGGACTGCCCGAGGCGAGGATACCGCTCGCGGACGCGGTAGTTATGGTCTGCAACGCGCCAAAGTCAAACTCCGCGTATATTGCGATAGACGCCGCGCTCGCGGACATAAAGGCGGGCAACTCGGGACCCGTTCCGCGCCAACTCCAAAACAAGCATTTTGACGGCGAGGACAACCCGAACAAGGGTCAGTTCTACATCTATCCGCACGACTACCCCAACCACTACACCTACCAGCAATACCTGCCCGACGCCATAAAGGACAGGCGTTACTACGAGTTCGGCGACAACAAAAACGAGCAGGCGTTTAGGCAGTATTGGGAAGGGATAAAGACTGAAGACTGAAGACTTAAAACTTAAGATTTAAAAATTAATAGTCGCTCCGATCCGATTTTTAAATAGGTCGGGGCGGCTGTTTGTGTTTGCGCAATATTTTCCTTAACATTTAAAGCCTCCCCTAAAGCACTGTCGTGCGTTAGGGGAGGCTTTAAATATCCCTTACTATTTTTGTATAATACTACCAAAAATCAACCCGTTTTTTTGTGAGGCAAAAAAATTAATAATTCGTTTATGGAAATATAAAAAAAACATTTGTGTTAAACTAATACTGTACAATGCGAAAAATTGGTTTTTCGCAAGATTCTATGTTATTGGAGGTACATCTTATGGCAAAGAAACAACACAAATTTTTATGCCTCGTGCTATGTTTGGCGCTTGTACTTTCCGCGGTGATCGTTGGCACCGCGAGCGCTCTGGCGGCGTCCGGAGACACGGTTTACGTCAAGCTCAACAACGGCTGGAGCAGCGTCTACTGCTATATGTGGACAGACGACGCCGGAAACAACGCGGCTTGGCCGGGCATAAAGATGACACTTGTTAAGGATAATGTTTATTCTTACAAGATCACAGGCAGCTGGAACAAAGTAATATTCAACAACGGAAGCGGCGGCAGCGGCAACCAGACCTCTAACCTCAGCTATCCCGGAAAGAGCGGTCAGATCTATGACCTCAACGGCGGCTCCTGGTCTGATTATTCCGATCACACTCAGGATCCCACAAGCGCGACAGATCCCGTTGTTCAGCCCACAACATCAGGCTCAAGAACAGGCGGCACAACTGTTTTCTACAAAAACACAACTAACTGGTCGACTCCGTACTGCTATTTGTGGACAGACGGCGCCGGAAACAACGCGGCTTGGCCCGGAGCGGCTATGACCAAGGTCGAGGACGATGTATGGATGTACACCGCCACCAAGACCTTCGCTAACTGCATATTCAGCAACCACGGATCGGATCAGACCGCTGACCTTACCGCTCACGACGGACAGATCTACGACAACGGAACGTGGAAGGATTACGACTTAAAGGACATCCGCGTAACCGAGTACAAGGCAGATCCCGAGAGCGACATCTACACCGGTATGGACGTAACTCTCAGCGCCGACGCATACAGCAAGAGCGGCGCGGCTGTTTATTACAAGTTCTCGGTCAAGAATTCAAGCGGAGGAACCTCAGTGCTCGCGGATTACGGCACAGCCAAGTCTGTAACATGGACTCCCGCAGCTCCCGGCACATACACCGCAACGTTTGACTTTAAGGACGCAAACGGCGAGGTGAACTCACGCAACCTGACTCTCACGGTCGCTGATGATTCAAGCCTTGTAAAGCCCATCATCAAGAACGTCACTCCCGCTAACCTCAACGTTATCAGGGTGGGCACTCCCGCAACGGTAACAGTTACCGCGGGCGGCGGCAAGACCGGCACCAACCTTCTGTTCTACAAGTATGTAGTTACAGACCCCAACGGCGTAAAGAACACACCGTACTACACGCTCAACAACACCTACCTGTTCACACCGACAATGGAGGGCAGCTATGTTGTTAACGTATATGTTCAGTCGTCCGACAACACAACGGTAACCAAGACCTACAACTACACCGCAACGGGCGACGGTCCTGTTCCTACAACGGTTGCGCCTACAACGGTTGCGCCTACAACGGTTGCGCCTACAACGGTTCCGCCCACTACGATCAAGCCGACCGATCCCGTTCCCACAACAACAACTCCGGTTCAGCCTACTACTGAATACAACCCCGGATACCAGAAGGGCGACGCCAATATGGACGGCAAGTTTGACATCAAGGACGCTACATATGTTCAGATGCACGTGGCTCAGTTCGCCGAGGCTCAGAACATCATCATCTCAGTTGCGGATATGAGCGGCGACGGAATCATCACAGTCCTTGACGCTACTCTGATTCAGTTAGAGCTTCTAAAATAATTGTAATAAAGAATAATATAGTATAAACTCAGGGGGTTTATTATGACGCAAGCTAAAAAGATTTGCGCTGTTCTGATGGCTTTAATCATTGCTATTTCAGTTGGTGTTATATCAACTTCCGCTGCAGTTACTTCGGAAGGCTCCGAAGTAGTCTCTGCGAATGAGCAGATTATCGTCCACGCAAGGCAGGATGGTCTTACGCAGCCTTATATTTACCTTTGGAACTCACTGCCCACCAACAGCGCAATGTCCCAAAGCTACCCGGGTGAAAAAATGGTTTCCTCGGGCAAATGGTTTAATTTCACTATCACAAACGTTACAAAGGTCAACGCGCTCATCACCGGAGCCGACGGCAAGCAGTACTCAAAGGAGCAAAAGCTTACCACAAACGCCGGCGAGACCCAGGAGTGGTGGTTCGACAACGGCAAGTGGTCTAAGTACGATCCCGACCAGACCGACCCGATCGACTCCTCCGACCCGCGCGAGGACACCCTATACTTTGTAATGACAACCCGCTTTTATGACGGCGACACCGGCAACAATGTCCACTGCTGGGACGACCACGTTGCCAACAACCCCGACTCCGACCCCGCTTGGAGAGGCGACTTCAGGGGCCTTGCAGATAAGCTCGACTACATCAAGGCGCTCGGCTTCAACGCTATCTGGGTAACTCCCGTAGTTACAAACGCGTCGGGCTACGACTACCACGGCTATCACGCTATGGATCTCAGCACCGTTGACTTCCGTTATGAAAGCAGCGACTATACTTATGAGGATCTTATCCACGAGGTTCACCAAAAGGGTATGAAGATCTACCAGGACGTAGTTCTCCAGCACACAGGTAACTTCGGCGAATCCTACTTCTGTCCGCTCTTTGAAAAGGACACAAC
>CADBXH010000027.1 GCA_902798605.1 uncultured Ruminococcus sp.
ACATACTACTTTATCGACAACGAGTACTACTTCAAGCGCGGAACTCTTTACGGTCACTATGACGACGCCGAGAGATTTGCTTTCTTCTCGCGCGCTATCTTAGAGATGCTTCCGTATATCGACTTCCATCCCGACATCATTCACGCGAATGACTGGCAGACAGCGCTTGTTCCCGTTTACTACTATCTGTTCTATTCGCACAGACCTTGGTATTACAACATCAAGAGCCTGTTTACCATCCATAACATCCAGTATCAGGGTGAGTACGGCTGGGAGGTAAATACCGAGTGCGTAGGTATCCCCGCAAGCGAGACAAAGATCCTCGAGATGAACGGCAAGCTCAATATGATGAAGGGCGCTATCGAGACCTCGACCAGAGTTTCGACCGTTTCTCCGTCCTACGCGGCAGAGATCAAAGACCCGTGGTACAGCTGGGGACTTCACGACGAGCTCAACCTTCGTCACTACAAGCTCTGCGGTATCAAGAACGGTATCGACCTTGCAAGCTACGACCCCGCGACCGACTATCAGATCTACTGTAACTACACCAAAGAGGATATGAGCGGTAAGGGCGAGTGTAAGCGCGCGCTTCAGGAGAGACTTACTCTTGAAGTCAACTGGAGTATTCCGCTTGTCGCTATGGTTACCCGTCTTGTATCTCACAAGGGACTTGACCTTGTTCGTATGGGTCTTGAGGAATTAATGGACAACGAGAATATGCAGTTTGTAATTCTCGGTTCGGGCGATAAGGAGTATGAGGACTTCTTTAACTATATGCAGGCTAAATATCCGGGCAGACTCATCTTCTGCCACGGCTTTGTTCCCGAGCTCGCCCGTAAGATCTATTCGGGCGCCGATATATTCCTGATGCCTTCGGCTCAGGAGCCCTGCGGTCTTGCTCAGATGATCGCTCTGCGTTACGGCACTATCCCCGTAGTACGCGAGGTAGGCGGTCTTAAAGACTCTGTATTTGATTCAGCCGATAACTACGGTAACGGCTTTACGTTCAAGAACTACTACACAGCCGATATGCAGCACGCTATCCGCCGTGCTCTCTGGGGCATCCAGGACGATCAGGGCTGGCACCAGCTTATGTGGCGCGCTATGATGAGCGACAACAGTTGGGAGCGTTCGGCTCAGGATTATATCAACGTATACAGCGATACGCTTAACTGGAACTAAGTCGGGCACCCCGACAGGAAGTTCGCGTACTGGAACGCGCTGATATAGGTCAACTCGCAGTTTCGCGAGAAAAAACCGATATAACAATCAACACCCCGACTCATTACGAGTCGGGGTGTTTTATCTTTGCTTATTCTTTGTCGGGCTTTATTAGGTTACAGATTATGTAATAGAACGGGATAGAGATGAATACTATCCAGCCGAACTGCCAGCCGCCGAAGATGTGGCAATAACCGAAGATGATATACACGGCGACGCAGAGCACGGGGAACGCGAAGTGGCTCGGATTGCGCTTGAAGATCGCGTCAATGAGCGAGTAATACAGCGGAATACTGAACAAAGCGACCCAGCTGAGCGCCCAGCCGAAGAACAGACCGCTGAAGCCCCACGCGAGAAATACCGCGAGCGCGATCGCCCAAAACGGGAATTCCTGAAAGAACTTATGCCGCGGGCTCTTGATATGCTTCTTTTTGAGTTCTTCGTCAACCATAACGTGACCGTCCTCATCGGTGTAAACGCGGTTTTTGCCGTTTTCCTCAACGTGAATACCGTCCCAGCCGACGTGGACCGTATTGCCGTCCTTGCTGTCAACGTTAACGCCTTCCTTGTATGAGATATTAACGTGGTCGCCGTCTTTGCTGTCAACGTGGATACCGTTCTTAAAGGAAACCCTGTCCTCGCGGACGTAGTTTGTATTTTCATCCGGTTGAGCTTCGGTTCGTTCGGGTTCATCCGGTTCGGCGGAATCGGTGTTGTCATCCTCCTGCTGAGATTCTTCCGTTTTTCCTTTTAAAAGCTCGTCAAGGCTGACGCCGTAAACCTCGGCAAGGCTTATAAGATTATCGGTATCGGGCGACGCTTCGCTCCGCTCCCATTTTGATACCGCCTGACGGCTAACGCCGATTTTCTCGGCGAGTTCCTCCTGGCTGAGGTTGTGTTGCTTTCTGTATTGAAGAAGTCTGTTTGCTGTTTCGATATTCATAGTTCTGCCTCCCTCTGTTTTATGCCATAATTATACACGCAACCGCCCAAGTTGCGCTATACATTCCGCTTTACATCCCCGCAACCACAGGTTGCGCAAATCAAAAACCCGCTTTATAAGCGGCTTTTTGATTCATAGAGCTATTTAGCGATAATACGGCTGATTGGGATAGCCTGTATTGTAAAACGGCTGGTGAATAACTATCCTTGCGCGGCCGTCCCACGAGCAATTCATCTCAACGGGAGGAGTATTGGGGTTGATGAATACTGCGCGGCTGTACCTTCTGTTGCCGATCCTTACGATTATCACGTGTCTGCCGGGCGACAGGAAAAACGGAATACCGCTGCCCGAGCCGGTCTGGTAAGTCCTGCCGGTCCTTGTTATTGTTACCTGAAAAATAATTGCAGGATTAATTGTGAAGAAGTTGGCAATAAAATTTGCCTGCTGCACGGATGCCACGGGGCAGTCAAGCTGCACCGGCTGCGGTTGGGTCATCGGCGGCGCGGGTACAGTCGGCTGATATACCGGCTGAAAATTAGCGGGAGCGGGCTGCATAGGCGCAGGCTGCTGTAAGTTTGTCGGGATGATGATTCTCTGTCCGCAGTGTGTGCAGAATAATTGTTTCATTGTGCTATCCGCTTCAACCACGGTTCCGCATTTTGAGCATATAAGTCTTACGTTCATTGTTCTCTCTCCTTGTTTTTCTTTCCGTCAAGATAATCTTGAAGTATGATCACGGCGGCTACGGCATCAACTACATTTTTTCGCTTTTTTCCGCGTGTATTTGTTGCGTTCAGATAGTTGTGGGCAGTAACGGTCGTGCCGCGCTCGTCCTGCATTACCGTGGCAATGCCGGTCAGCTCCTCGAGCTTTTCGGCAAAGTCGCGGGCGTTTTGAGCGCTCTCGCCCTCGGTGCCGTCCATATTCTTCGGAAGTCCCACAACGATCAACTCTGCTTTTGTATCGCGCGACATCTGCGCGACTTTTTCCAACAGTTTTTTATTTGATTTTTCAAAAATCACGGTGTGGGGCGAGGCAAGGAATTCGCTTTTGTCGCAGAGCGCAATGCCTGTTCTCGCTTTTCCCAAGTCAACCGACATTATTATCATAATATTGTTCCTTTCAGATTTATAGTTCTATTATAGTCCAAAACTTTTAAATATACAATGTTTTTGTTTCAGTTACTTTAGCTATTTTCAAAAAAACTCAAAACAATCTAAAAATTCTCACCCTTACAGCGACAAATCAGTCGGCGTGTCCGCAATATAATAGACTTATCATATAGAAAAGGAAGTAAAAAATGACTGACGCAAAAGCAATGCGGCATATGTATGATGCCAAGACCGATTTCTTTAAGAATATCGGTTTAAATATATTATACTGCGCCTGCGGGACTCTCATTACAAGGGGGGCTGTTTTGGGAACTATGGCTCCGTTCGGGGCTTCCTACGCTGCGGCGGTGCCAAAGGAAAGGCTGCTGCCGTCGCTCGCCGGCGCGGCGTTCGGATATGTGCTGTTGAATCCCTCCGACAGCTTTAGGTATATCGCGGTTATTGTAGCGATTGGCTGCGCAAGGTGGCTGCTCAGCGATATAGGCAGAGTAAGCACAAGCAAGCTGTTCGCTCCGCTGTGCGCGTTTATCCCCACAGCGGCAACGGGTATAGCCCTGTCGTTCGGCGGAGTCGGAACAATGGCGACTCTGACAGGCAGCTTTATCGAGGCGGCGCTGGCGGCTGTCGCGGCGTATTTTATTTCATACACGATGCGCCTGTCGTTCGGCAGGCGGAGCATTTCCGCGTTTACCCCGCAGGAGACCGCGTGCGTTGTAATGACAGGCTGTGTTTTGATTTTGTCGCTCGGCTCGCTCACAATAGAAAACGTCTCGCTCGGCAGGATAATCGCGGTCATCGCGGTTATGCTCTGCGCGCGCTACGGCGGAGTCAACGGCGGCACGGTCAGCGGAGCGGCAACGGGTGCGGTGTTCAGCCTTGCGGCGTTTGAGCAGGGCTTCATCTGCGGCGGTTATTCGTTCGGCGGACTGATGGCGGGATTATTCTCTCCGCTCGGTAAGCTTGCTACGGCGCTGTCGTTTGTGACGGCGGATTTTTTGATGAGCCTCGCGTTCGGCGGAGAAAAAATGCCGTCGGGTGTGCTTGTAGAGGGCGCGATAGGTGCGGCGATATTTATGCTGCTGCCGAAGAGCATCGGGGATTTTATCTCGCCGGTATTCAACAAAAAACTCGACCTCTCGCTCGGAGAAACGCTTCGTAAAAACCTCATAGCGCGTCTCAGCTTTACCTCGAGCGTTATAAAAAACGTTAAAAACGACGTTGAAAACGTGTCCGAAAAAATGGGGGAGATGTATTCGCCGTCATTTGATTGGGTCTGCCAAAATGTCGCGGACGAAGTCTGTTCGGGCTGCGGACTGAGGATGTACTGCTACGAACACAAGGGCGGCGTTACAAAGGACGACTTTTTCCGCCTTGAAGAGGAGCTCAATATGAACGGCAGGATAGGCGCAAAGGAAGTCGGAGAGCTGTTTATCAAAAACTGCTGTAAGAAAAGTGAGATCGCCCGAAGTATGACAGATAACTACAAAAAGCTTTTGTCGCTTCAGGAGGCTGAGCGCAGAGTCAGCGAGATCCGCTCGGTCGTAGCCGGGCAGTTCGCGGGGGTCAGCGATATTCTAAGCGACCTGTCAAAGGAGTTTGCCGAGATAAAAACAGGCGACAGCCAAGCCGCGGACAGGATAATAAGCGAGCTCACAACGCTCGGAGCCTGCCCGATAGAATGTTCCTGCCTTGAGGGCGAAAACGGCAGAATGAGCGTTGAACTGATTATGAGCGCCAAGGGAAAAGAAATAAAGCGCGGTCAGCTCTCGCGTATCGTCTCAAAATGCTGCAGAAGGCGATTTGACCTGCCCACGATCACCTGCGAGAGCGGAAGGCTCAGAGCCGCTCTTTGTGAGCTTCCCAAGTTTGATGTAGAGATCGGCTCGAACCAGCACATAGCGGATAACGGAAAGCTTTGCGGTGACTGCATAGATTACTTCAACGACGGCCGCGGCAAGACCTACGCCCTTGTCTGTGACGGAATGGGTACAGGCGGCAGAGCGGCGGTCGACGGAAATATGGCGGCGTCGGTCATGGGCAGGCTGCTGCGCTCGGGACTCAGCGAGGACAGCGCGCTTCAAATCGTGAATTCCGCCCTGATGATAAAGAGCGATGACGAGAGCCTGTCAACTGTTGATTTGGCGGGAATAGATCTGTTCACGGGGAAGGTCACGCTTAAAAAAGCAGGAGCCGCAGCGACATATATAAAAAAGAACGGCAGGGTGTACAAAAAGGATATGTCCTCGCTCCCTGCGGGAATACTGAACAATATCAAATTCGCGGCAGACGCGGTTAATCTTATGGTCGGAGATATGGTGGTTATGGTTTCAGACGGCGCCGCAACAGGCGATGACAAGTGGCTTGAAAAGCTGATAAAGACGTGGAACAAGGGCAGCACACAGGAGCTTGCCCAAGCGGTAGTTGAGGAGGCGATAAAGCGCAGGGCAGAGAGCAGGGATGACGATATCACGGCTGTTGCAATGCGCATAACGGAAAACTAAAACAGGGACGAGCGCTTTGCTCGTCCCTTAGATCTGTTCGGTGATCGTTTAGTTATTAACCTGAATAAACGCCCATATAAACGGGGATGTTGCTCTCGTTGTCTATCAGCATAAAGATAAACGGACGCGAGAATTCAAGCGTCGCGGCTTTAGATTCTGCGGGGGATGTTGCAGCGGGTTTTTCCGTGGGAGCAATGCTGCCCTGCGTTACCTCTTTGCCCGATGTAAAAACACCGTAGCGGTCGATAGTGATGCCCGGCTGCAAATCATAAAGCTCGTTTATCTTAACATTCTTTGAGTGGGCGAGGTTGCTAAAGTCCGACTTGTCGGAAAACAGCGTGTAAAGTCCCGACTTTATCATGATCGGAGACATCGGTTTCGGATCATCGGTTTGAGGTATCTCGACGACCGGCATATGTGAATCGATCCTTGAGGTCACCGAAAAGCTGTCGATCAGCTTTGAGTATTCCACGCTGTCAAAGCTTTTGATATAGTCCTCGATCTTAATGTCTTCGTTGGGCATTATAAGGACAAGCTTCAGCGGGTTATTTGCAGTGTATTTTATTATTCCCTTTGCCTGATCGGAGTGGATATAGTTCTCGTCCGAAGCAAGGAACTTTGCTGCCTTTCCGTTGAATTTAGAATCGACCTCGGCGTTTGCCGCGTACGGAGTCAGCCAATTATCAGACAGCCCAAACGAGGTAATGTCGCATATCGAACCGTCCTTGTTTAGGTTCAGCTTATCGTAAACCGGACTTCCGAGCAGGTTGTTGACCTTGTCTTCATAATCCTTGTTCGCAAAGTCAAATCTCGCGATATTCGCGCTGAAATAATCCGCGTTGCTCTGTAAAAAGGTTTTACGCACGTCGGTTTTGTCGTTGACAAGCAAGGTGTTGCCGAGCTTGACTTGATTTGGATCATCGTCGGAGTCTTTATCATCGGATTTGCTGACGGTTTCCATCCTGCTCTTAAAGTAGGACGAGCAGGCATTTAGGTCATCAAGCGTTAAGTCCGAACCGAGCGCGAGCATTATCTCAGAAAGAGTATCGTTTTTTGCACCGTCCGCAAGCAGCGATAAACCAAGCGTGTTCGCCGCGGGAGAGAAAACAAACGATTTGCCTCCGGCGCCGTCCTGAGCCGCCATATTCCTGAACAACTTGAGCTCGTAGCCCGTGATCAGATTGACATATGAGTTGTATGTTGTCGGCGGTTCCTTCGCGCCGTCGGCGTAGTTATATGTTTTTGTAACGTCTTCGTTTCGTTTGTAGCCCGAGGATAACAGCTCGCTGTCCGAGAATTTGCCGGGATCGGAGCATGCGCAAAGTGTTATCGCGAGCATTATGACGCACAAGAACGTCGATAGTATTCTCTTGAATTTCATAATTTTATTCCTTATCGCAAAGCTTTTTTGCAAGCTTGAAAATGTCTTCGGCAGCGTTGGGCAGAGCCAGTTTTTTACAGTTTTCTTTCATTTCGTTTAGTTTTTCGGGAGAATTCAAAAGCTCGATTATCTGATCCGCGCCATTTGATTTGTCAATCAAGACAGCGGCGTTTTGATTGAGCAGGAAGTCGACATTATCAGCCTCCTGACCGGGATAAGCGCTGTAGATAGCCATCGGCAGATGACAGGCGATACTCTCGGTAACGGTAAGCCCGCCCGGCTTTGTTACGATCAGGTCGGCTATGTGCATATAGTCTTCAACATTGTCAACAAAGTAGAGCAGCTTTGTGTTGCGTGAGGAATCAAGCTCCTGTATTTTTTTATCAAAGTGATCAAAAAGACGGATGTTGCGTCCGGTGATCACGATCATCTGTATTTTTTCGTCGGTTTTTGCTAATTGCTCATAAAACGCGAGCACGTCCGTTACGCCGAATGACCCTGCCATAAGCAAAACCGTGGGGATCTCGGGGTCGAGTCGCTCGCGCTTGCAAAGCTCCTCGCGTGTTTCGCTCTGTGCAAAGCTGTCAAAGGTCGGGATGCCCAGAGGGTATATCTTGTTTTCGGGCACGTCATATTCTTCTTGAAGCTTTTTAGCCATCTGAGGCTCGGCAAGCACAAAAGCGTCAATATAAGGCGAGATATATGCTCGGTGCGAGTCATAGTCGGTGATCAGGCTGATCGCTTTAACGTCAAGCTTGCCTGTTTCTTTTAAGCGCGAAACCATATTGGTGATAAACGCGTGACAGATAATGATAATATCGGGATCGTTTTCCTTGATAGTCTCAAGCAGCTTTTTCGCGTACATTTCGTTGGATTTTACAAGCGCCTTTGTCGCGGGCTTTTTTTCGTCGGTAAGTTTGTAAAGCTTGCCGTATACCTCGGGCGCTTTTGTCGCCATAATATGGTAGCCCTTTGTCATCGCCTTGTTGTATACTTTGCCGATCGCTTCCATTCCGTCAATGATCTTAACACTTGTCTCGGGGCTGATGTCGTTAATCTTTGCCTTGATAGCGGCGGCGGCGCGTTTGTGTCCTCCTCCGGTCGAGGCTGTAAAAATCAAAATGTTCATAATTTTCCTGCCTTTATGCTTTTGTAATTACAAGATTCCATATTAATATGATTATTCTTTTTATATTATACTTTGATTTTCAATTAATTTCAATATTTAATTTAAAATAATGCAGAAAACTCGATTTTATATAGGTTTTCTCTGTAATAGCAATATATAACCTAAAATTGTACAAAAAATATTTAAAAAACCCTCATTAAATTTGTGTTTTACCACTTTCTTTTTGGAATTATTTATAGTAGAATAATAAATAATAGAATAAAAGACTAATAGGCATATTTTATATATTTTCAGTTTCACAGTATTTGGGGTGAATTAATGAAGGTAAGTAAGGAAAAGTTTACGCCGGGCAGCGACGGATATGTCGATATCTCCTCCGGAGTTCCGACCGGAACAAACGGCAACCGTTATTCGGGTGACCCGGGCAATAAAAAGACCAAACTGATAATTATCATTGTAAGTATAGCAGTAGTAGTTGCCGCGGCGCTTGGTGTTGCGGGTTTCTGTTTGTTTAATAACGTTAATCCGGCTAAAGCCGAAGAAGAAGCGACCAAGCCCTTTACCTTTACCGACCAAACGGTTATTTCGGGGATCGATGTTACAGGTATGACGCTCGACCAGGCAAAGCAGGCGCTCAAAAAGGATGTTAAAAAGCTTAACAAGCCGATCGAGATCACCATTGACCTCGCGGGAAAACCGAAAAAACTGACCCAGGACAATTTTACTTATACTTATAACATTGACCAGGTCGTTCAGCAGGCGTATAACGATGCGATCAATCCCGAGAAGAAGGTCAGCAAGGACGAGGTTAGAAGTTACACCGTGACCTCTACCGTCGAACAGAAGTCTATCGACAACAACGTAGCGGCGATCGAAAAGGAAATCGACGTCGCCCCCGTTGACGCGAAGGTTTCAAAGTTCCACCCGTTTGAGGAAAACAGGTTTGAATATACCGACCAGTCGGACGGACGCGAGATAGACAGCAAGGACTTGAATACCAAGCTTCAGAACGCGTTCAAAAACGGCGGTAATTTCTGTAAAATAGAAGCCAATATAAGCGAACTGCCTGCTGAGATAACAACGGATTATCTCAAGAATAATATCGTAAAGCTGGCGACCTATGAGACCACGTCGACAAACACCTCTAACGGCACGCACAATATGAGCGTTGCGCTTGACGCCTGCAACGGATCTATCATAGGCCCCGATGAGGTATGGTCGTTCAACGACTGCACAGGCGACTCTAACCAGGAAGAAAACGGCTACAAATCGGCGCACGTTATTTCCGAGGGCAAGCTGGTCGACGGTATCGGCGGCGGTATCTGCCAGGCAAGCTCGACAATATATAACGCCGCGATCCGCGCTAATCTTGATTTTAAGGAGCGCTATTGTCACCAGTGGGCTTCGGTTTATGTTCCGACGGGACTTGACGCGACGATCGACTATCCTAACCTCGACCTAAAGATTTATAATAAGAATAAAACTCAGGTATTTCTCGAGAGCGAGGTCGACGGAAGCACGCTCAAGGTCACATTCTGGGGCGTAAAGTACGGCGATTATGATGATATAAAAACCCATAACGAGATCTCCGACAGAGGCAGCTCGAGCTACACCGTAAGGGCGTGGCGCATATACCTAAAGGACGGCAAAGAGATAGACCGCGAGGAACTTTCAAAGTCGACCTACGATATGGACTACGGCGTAATGTTTATCGACGCTGATTATGACACGGGCGCAAAATACTCTGACGAAGACGAAAGCGATTCCGACGATGATTCTGACGAAGGCGATGACGGCGGCGGAGACGAAGGCGGAGATAACGATTACGATGAAGACAGCGGCTCGGATTCTTCTCAGAGCTCGCAATCATCCGACTCCGGTTCATCCCAGTCCTCAGAGTCGGGGCAATCCGGAACTGACGGATAACAGGCATAATTTTAGGCGAAAAGCATCTGCTTTTCGCCTTTGTTTTTACTTTATCAAGGTCAGCTTCCCGCCGCATTTCCCGCAGCGGTAGTTGTCGGGGCGCTTTACAAGCGGAGAGAGCCTTTGCCGAAAAAACTCCTCGCCGCAGCCTTGGCATTTTATAACGTACTTGGGTTTTGGGAGCAGCTCCTCGGGCATACAATCCTCATCGGCGGCACGGACGATGTTCAGCTTATACGCTTCACTCACCTTTTGCGCCAGCTGCTTCCACTTGCCGGTGTGCTTCATACAGCCGTAGCAGGTGTGGAGCTGTTCGTGAAGCACGGTTTCGATCAGCGTTTTCTCTTCAACGCGCTCGTCGAGCAGCTTAGAGGATATTTCAACGGTGTATTTGTCACCGAGCCTTTTGCACAGACCGAGCCGCGACTGAGCTCTGTCGTTTACAATGTACTCAATGTTTTTCGCATATTTGATTTTGACGCGGTCGAGCATAGCTTCACCCAGATACGCATATCTCTGTAAATCTCTCATATTATCATCGCTTTGTTAATATAATAAAGTTGACGGGCAAATTTTTCTTGACAACATTGATTAATGATGATATAATAATCAGCGTTGGTACGGCGACATAGCCAAGTGGTAAGGCACGAGTCTGCAAAACTCTGATGCGGCGGTTCAAATCCGCCTGTCGCCTCCAGAAACGTAAGCACTCCGCAAGGGGTGCTTTGTTTTTTGATTAATTAAAATTTTTTGAAACCAAAAGCACCCTTTGAGCAGTGTTATTAATAAGGGAGTTCAAAAAACTTGATCAAATCAATCATATCACAGGAGTTTTATTATGTCAAAAAGAATATACCTTGCCTCGCCGTTTTTTAACGAGCTTGAGCTTAATTGCGTTAAAAGGGCAGAGGAGATACTACACGGCAGAGGTTTTGAGTTTTTCAGCCCCCGGCTTAATGAAGTCAGAGAGGACAAGGATAAAAACCCCTTGCTTTGGGCGCAAAGGACCTTTGAGCTTGACAGGGATAACATAGACTCAGCCGACGTTATGCTGATGCTTTACCACGGCGGATACAGCGACAGCGGAACAGCTTGGGAGTGCGGATATGCCTGCGGAAAGGGGATACCCGTCATTGCGGTTCACATTGACAAAGGCACCGACGCGAACATTATGATAAGCCAAAGCTGCCGCGCGAACATCACGCTCGATGAGCTTAAAGACTACGACTTTGATAGTATGCCGAAAAAATCATTTGACGGAAAAGTATTCTAATATATTATTGTTGATTTTTTTCGCAAAATAGTATATAATAGATAATCATCATATGTGCTTAGTATCAATAAGCGCTTTTGGAGGAAAAAAAATGAAAACGAAAAAATTTCTGAAAAAATCCATTTCATTAATCATCTGCCTTTCAATAGCGGTAAGTGCGCTTTGCCTTATCCCGTCGGTTTCCGCGAAAGAGGAATATCAGGGCGAAAACCTTGACGTTCCGCAAATCAGGGTCACGACCGAAAACGGCAACGGCACAACGCTTCAAAAGGAAGACGGTTACGTAAACGCTCAAATCGAGATCAAAGATACCGATGAAACCGTTCTTGCAGACGCTGTTACATTCAAGGTTCGCGGCAACACCACCGCGCTCAGCTGGGTAACAAAAAAGGCTTATACATTTAAGTTCGCCAAGAAAAAGAACGTTCTCGGAATGGGCAGCGGAAAAAAGTGGGCGCTTCTTGCCAATGCTTTTGACCCCACGCTTTTGCGCAACTATACCGCGTTTGAGCTTGCGCGCGAGCTCGGTTTAGAGTATACATCAAATCAAAAATTCTGCGAGCTGTGGGTAGACGGCAGCTTCCGCGGCTGTTATATCATTTATGAGCCCGTTGAAGAGGGCAAGGACAGGGTCAACATCGACATCGAGTCAAACGACGGTAAAAAGGACTTTTTGCTTGAGCTTGAGCAAAGAAACGATGAGGAAGATGTGACCTACCTCACGGTCGATAATAAAAAGATAAGATTCGCTTTCAGCGAGCCCGAGGAGCCAAACGAGGAACAGCAGGCATATGTTCAGGGCGTTATGGACGATATCGTGGCAACCATCAAGAGTGGCAACCAGGAGGACATCGCACAGAAAATCGACCTTGATTCTTTTGTAAAATACTTCCTTCTCAACGAGTTCTTAAAGACTCACGATTTTGACAGGACCTCGGTATACTTCTATTACAAGGACGGAAAGCTGTACGCCGGACCTGCGTGGGACTATGACCTTTGCGCCGGCAACCAAAACGTTGACTTTGACGCGCGCGCAAAGAAATCAGCTTCGCCGAACGATATCTTTGCGAACGTCCACCTGTATAAGTATCTCGCGAACTACAGCTGGTTCAACGATATGGTCACGGAAGTTTACAGGCAGCATTACGATTATATCACCAACATCTTTGCCGACGGCGGCTTTTTGGACACCACCTACGAGCAGTACAAGGATATAATTGACCGCAACTATAACGAGGCGGGCTGGCTCATCACAAAATGGTGGGTAAACCACATCAAAAAGCCGCTCCCGACCTATGCGGAAAACTACGATTTCCTCAAAAACTGGTTTGTAGAACGCAACGCGTGGATGAAGCTGCACTATAAGCCGTTTGGTGAATCATATGTAATAGGCGATCTCAACGGCGATGATTCGGTCGATGTTATCGACGCGACGTTGATTCAAAAATATGCCGCAGAAAGCGCCGCGCTCACCCCTGAGCAAAAGCTTATCGCCGATGTAAACAACGACAACGCTGTCGACGCCCTTGACGCGACGGATGTCCAAAAGTTCTCGACTGAGAAGTTAGAAAATTTCAAAAAGAAAGTAATATAAGCTAAAAAAACGGGCTGCCGCAACCAAGTGTTGCGACAGCCCGATAAATATTTAAATCTTTATTCCAAACCCGAAAGCTTTTCCATTTCTTTTTTGTCGACCTTGATATAGCCGTCCTTGATTGTTCTGCACTGCTTTACGGGGAATGTCTTAGGCGCGACGTCATCGGGGGTGTTGTCGAGCTTTACCTTGACCGTGCGGGCGATAAGGTTGTTCTCAACGACCAAGCCCCTGCCGTCGGGAGTCTTGACGATAGCGCCTACCTTCGGCGTGCGCCTGATAAGGTCGGTGTATGCGTCCTGTTCGTATTTGAGGCAGCACATCAGTCTGCCGCAAGTGCCTGAGATTTTGGTCGGGGAGAGGGACAGCCCCTGCTCCTTTGCCATTTTGATAGAAACCGGCTGGAACTCACCCATAAATCCGCAGCAGCAGAACGGCCTTCCGCAGATACCCAGGCCGCCGAGCATCTTTGCCTCGTCCCTGACGCCGATTTGGCGCAGTTCTATCCTCGTTCTGAAAACAGACGCCAGATCCTTTACCAGCGCGCGGAAGTCGACCCTGCCGTCGGCGGTAAAGTAAAAGATTATCTTGCTGTTGTCAAATGTGTACTCAACGTTGACGAGCTTCATCTCGAGCTTATGGTTCTCGATTTTCTGCTCGCAGATCCTGAAAGCTTCTTTTTCTTTCAGCCTGTTTTCCGCTACCTTGTTAAGGTCTGCTTCCGTAGCGATGCGGATAAGCGGCTTTAGGGGATGGTTGAGCTCTTTTTCGTCTATTTTTTTGTTGGGGGTCGCGACCTCGCCGCACTCAAGTCCGCGCGTGGTCTCGACGATCACCTTGTCGCCGGCGCTGAGCTTGTTGCCGATGGGGTCAAAGTAATAAACCTTGCCGACCTCTTTAAATCTTACTCCGATTACCTCTGCCATGAGATCCTCCTGTATTCTCCGCACATCTGAGTTGTGAGGAGATTTATATTGATGTTTTGTTTGATTTTATATTTTGAGCTTTCGGTCAGTTCTATCATATCGAGCAGCTTTTTGCGCGTGAACTGTGCCGAGAGCTTTTTTGCGTATTTAGCGCTGTACTTCGCCTCTGCTCCCGAGAGCAGCGTTACGGCGTCAAAAAGGATAAGCTTTACACTTTTAAGAATATCATCGGACAGCGACTTGTCGCCGAGCGCTTTTAGCGCGAGCAGCAGGTCGTATTCTTTAAGCGAGAGAATACCGTCGATGATCTTCTCCGCCGCGGCTTTTGCCTCGTCCGAAATCTCCGCTTCGCCGCCTAAGTTTATCAGCGAACAGCGCGAGATTATCGTGGGCAGCAGCCCCTTTGCGCTTTGACAAAGCAAGATGAAGTATACCCCCGCGGGCGGTTCTTCAAGCAGTTTTAAAAACGCGTTTTGCACGACCTCGGAAAACACGCTGTCCGCGTTTTCAAAGATATAAACCTTTGCGTCCGAGTCGTTCGGCAAAATATAGGCGTCCTTGCTCAGCTCGCGGATCTGGTCGATCGAGAGCGTTTTGCTCTTGCGCGAACCTTCGGGATAAACATAGCTTATGTCCGCGTGGACCTTGTTCAGCGCGTTCCGGCAGTTTTTGCATTTGCCGCAGGGCTTTGTCTCGCCCGAGCACACCGCGAATGCCGAAAGGTAGGTTGCTAATTTCAGCGCGCTTTCGCCTCCGCCTTCAAGGATAACGGCGTGCGGCAGCCTGCCCGATTCTGTTAAGTTGTTTATTGTACCGGCGGTTTTGCCGTCGGGGAATAACTCTTTTAATTCCATATCACTTGATGCTTACAATGTTGGTCACGATATCGCCCTTGTCGGTGATGTCGATGTATCCGTAGGTCGCGCCGTAGCCGTGGCACGAGCCGGGGTTCATAATGTACATACCCTCGTCGTACTCGTTCATAGCGCAGTGGGTGTGGCCGAAAAGCAGGATATCCGCCTTTTGCTCGCGTGCGGCGCAAACTATATCATATATGGTAAATTTTGCCTGAAACAGATGACCGTGAGTGATAAACAATGTCTTGCCGCAGATTTCAACGGTCTCTATGGGCGGCAGCTTGCTCGACCAGTCGCAGTTGCCGCGCACGGCGATTATCTGCTTGTCTGTGAACTCGGTTTTAAGCGCTTCGACCTCCCTCGCTCCGTCGCCGCAGTGAACGATGACCTCGGCGGTCGGCTGAGAGGCGATAGCCTTTTTTAGGTTGTTATAATCTCCGTGAGAGTCTGAAACAACAAGAATACGCATAAAATTCTCCGTTCTAAAACGCTTATATCCGCATAGTATATCGTGAGGTGGTTTTATGTCTGATAATAAAAACAAATTAATGAATGAGCTTTCAAAAAAACTCGGACTCAGCACAGCCGAGGTTACATCCGCCGCTCAAAAGGGCGATGTCCGAGGTCTGCTGAAAAATGCCGACAGCGAAGAGGCGCGGCAGTTTAACGAGGTCTTGTCCGACCCCGAAAAAACAAAGCAGGTGCTCAACTCTCCGCAGGCAAAGGCGATAATGAAGCTCTTGGGTGAAAAATAAATGTCTGATATTCAGGATAAAATAAATCAGATCCTAAACGATCCCGAGGCGCTCAAGCAGGTGCAAAGCCTCGGCGCGCAGCTGGGCTTGTCGGATAACGCTCCGGTAAACCAAGCTCCCGAGCCGCCGAATACAAACAGCGGCGATATGATGAGCGCGTTCGCTAAATTCGCGCCGATGATGAGCAGTTTTGCGGAGGATGACGACGTCAGCCGCCTGTTAAACGCGCTAAGACCGTTTTTGAGCGAGGAAAAGCAGCAAAAGCTCGACCGCGCTCAGCGCCTGATGAAGCTCGTCAGGATAATCCCGCTGATAAAAGACAGCGGAGTATTTGATCTATAGGGGGAGTACTATGCCCGGATTTGAAGAAGAGGCTTTTCAAAGAGCCCAGAGGATGAGCCGACCGCGCCCTCAAAATGAAAAGCGTGAAGCTCCGCCCGAGCCTAAAAAGCCAGAGCCCGAGATTTCTCAAACCCCAAAGAATAATTCTAAAGAAGAAATAAAATCCGAAACTCCGCCGCCGAAAACAGGGCTGATAGAAACCCTGTTCAAGGACAAGGAAAAGAGCATAATACTCGCTTTGATCCTATTGTTGAGCGACGAGAACAACGATCCCTCGATGCTGCTCGCGCTCGCGTACTTGCTAATCTGAATTAATTATCTGATCTGTCCGTCGCCGAGGATGATGAACTTGTTGCTGGTTAGCTCGTTGAGTCCCATCGGGCCTCTCGCGTGGAGCTTCTGGGTAGAGATACCGATCTCCGCGCCCAAGCCGAACTCGCCGCCGTCGGTAAATCTTGTTGAAGCGTTCACATAAACCGCGGCTGAATCTACGCAGGCGGTGAACTTTTCTGAGCTTGCGTAGTCGCTTGTAACGATGCACTCGCTGTGACCCGAGCTGAACTTCGCGATGTGGTCGATCGCGTCGTCAAGACTGTCGACTACCTTGATAGCGATGATGTAGTCGAGGAACTCGGTGGCATAGTCCTCATCGGTCGCGGGAACGATGTCGCTGCCGAGGATGGCCTGTGTTTTTTCGCATCCGCGGATCTCAACATTCTTCTTGTCGAGCTCCGCCTTGATTTTGGGAAGGATCTCCTCAGCGCAGTCCTTGTGGATTATAACGGTTTCGATCGCGTTGCATACGGACGGACGTGAGGTCTTGGCGTTAAATACTATCTGAGCCGCCAT